>JALQUZ010000069.1 GCA_023263695.1 Ilumatobacteraceae bacterium | reverse complement strand
CTCAATATCAACTTCGGTTTCCCAAGGCAGATCGGTTTCACCGTTCCACTGACCAGTCTTCGCTTTTTCATACAGCTTGCGTAGTGGCGGACGTGTCAATGTGTAGTCCCATGTGAAAATGGTTTCGCCACCACTCTTCACTGCATGCTCAACCGCATTTGGGTCGGTATTGGTCACACTGAGAATTGCCTCAATGTCGTTGATTTGATCGCGGCCGATGATCTGTTCGTTGCTGTTATGCGTAACGGTCATAAGCCTCAGCGTATAACGCCAATTCGCCTCAACTAGTGTTGGGGGGCTGGCCAGGGCACCCGCTCGCCAGTTTCAACCTTAAGAAAGGCATATTTCATGCGTAAATCCCTCATCGGTCTGCTCGCAGTAGCAGGCCTCACCCTCTCGGCATGTGGCGGACGCAGCACTTCTTCTGACACCACCGCAGCAGCAGGTTCCACTGGTAACGAGTGCACCGCAGGCAAGACACTTGCCGAAGGCAAACTCACCATTGGCACGGGCAATCCCGCATTTAGCCCATGGGTAGAAAACGATGCACCTGAATCAGGCGAAGGTTTCGAAGCAGCAGTTGCATACGCAGTTGCAACGCAACTTGGATTCTCCACCGAAAACGTTTCATGGGTTCGCACAAGTTTCGACGAAGCAATTCAGCCAGGTGCAAAGAACTTTGACTTCAACTTGCAACAGTACTCCATCACCGACGAGCGCAAGCAAACTGTTTCGTTCAGCGATCCGTACTACACCACTAACCAAGCAATCGTTGGTTACGCAGACTCAGCTGCAGCAAGCGCAACCACCGTTGCTGAATTGCAAGGCTTGAAGTTTGGTGTGCAGTCAGGAACCACCAGCTTGGAGTTCTTGAACACCGTGGTGAAGCCAACAAACGAGCCATATGTGTACGACGACAATGCAGCCGCAAAGGCAGCACTTGAGGCGAAGCAGATTGACGCAATTGTTGTTGACTTGCCAACCGCGTTCTACATTTCGGCAGTTGAAATTGAAGGCACCAAAGTTATTGGTCAGTTCCCTGCAGGCGAAGGCACAGCAGCAGATCAATTCGGAATGGTGTTCGACCTTGGCAACCCACTTGTCGATTGTGTCAACGTTGCTCTTGCAGCATTGAAGGACTCGGGCGAGCTCGCAACAATTGAGCAGACCTGGTTGTCGGACAAGACCAGCGCACCTGTAATTAGCCTCGGCTGATTTCGCGTTAGGTAAAACGTACGCAACGTCAAACTGAACGAAAAGAGTTTGAACGACGGCAGCGCCGGCGCAGCAACACCATTGCTGCGTTGAGCACTGCCGTCGTTGTTGCGCTCGTCGTGTTTTTGGTTCCGCGCATGCCGCGCTGGGACCGTGTGAAGAAATCTTTCTTCAACTGGGAACGTCTCACCGATTCGTTTCCACACTTGCTTAAGGCTTTTGTTCTTGACATCAAAATTTTTGCCTGGACTACCCCTGCAATTTTGATTGTTGCAATCCTCATTGCCATCGCGCGCAGTACGCGCAACCCTGCTCTCTTCCCTGTTCGCATTTTTGTTATTGCCTACACCGACGTCATGCGCGGTGTTCCCGTTATTTTGTGGATCTACCTCGTTGGTTTTGGTGTTCCAGGCATTGGCATGGATCGTCCGTGGAACTCGCCACTCATTTGGGGTTCAGTTGCGCTCGGCATGACGTACAGCGCTTATGTTGCCGAAGTGTTCCGCGCAGGTATCGAAAGCGTGCACGAAAGCCAGCGTGCAGCTGCTCGCTCTCTTGGTCTTTCCAGTTCGCAAACCATGCGCCACGTCATTTTGCCTCAAGCGATTCGTCGCGTGGTTCCACCTCTAATGAATGACATGGTGTCGTTGCAAAAGGACGTTGCTCTCGTCAGCCTCATTGGACCCATTGAAATTTTGCGCCAGGCCGGCATTGATAAAGCCAAATTCGCTAACTTCACACCGTTTATTGGTGCTGCGCTCATTTTTCTTGCCATCACTATTCCACTCACCCGCTTTACCGACTACTTGCTCACTCGCGAACGCGACCGCACGGGAGCATCCAAAGTTCGATGAGTAACAAACTGATTCTTAACGGGGTATCTAAGTCTTTTGGCACGAACCAAGTACTCAACGAATTATCACTAGCCATCAATGCCGGCGAAGTGATCTCGTTCATCGGAGCCAGCGGCTCGGGTAAAACCACGTTGCTTCGCTGCATCAACTTGCTCGAACAAATTGACAATGGCTCAATTCATTTAGACGATGTTGAAATCACCAAGCTTGGTGTTGATGCCAACCCTATTCGTCGCCGCATTGGCATTGTGTTTCAAAGTTTCAACCTCTTCCCGCACATGAGTGTGCGCAGGAACATCACACTTGCGCTTACTGAAGTGCTCGGTAAAACCGCAGATGAAGCTTCATCAATTGCAAACACCTTGCTCACCCGTTTTGGCTTAAGTGACAAGATCGATTCATACCCCGACCGTCTGTCTGGCGGTCAACAACAACGTGTAGCCATTGCTCGCGCACTTGCGCTGAACCCAGAAGTATTGCTGCTCGATGAAATCACTTCGGCACTCGACCCAGAACTTGTTGGCGAAGTGCTTGACGTGGTTCGCGAACTGAAAGGCAGTGGCATCACGCTTTTACTTGCCACACACGAAATGGGATTCGCTAAGGAAATTAGCGACCGGGTGTGCTTTCTTGCAGATGGCACCGTTGCCGAACTCGGTTCAGCAGAGCAAATTTTCACTGCGCCAACCGATGCGCGAACGCAACAGTTTTTGCAACGTGTAATCAGTGCAGGCCGCTTGCGCGGTTAAGCCTCTGGCAAGACGTAATCGGCGAACTGATCGCGCAACGTCTTCTTCGAAAACTTGCCAACGCTGGTCTTAGGTACTTCTGGAATAAATACCACATCGTCTGGAATTTGCCACTTGGCAAGCGTTGGTTTGATGTGGTCAAGCACTTCTTCTTTAGTAAGCGTTTGGCCATCGGCAACAACTACACAAGCAAGCGGGCGTTCCGACCACTTCGGGTGCGGCACGCCAATAACAGCAGCTTCTTTGATCTTTGGATGCGACATCAGTTCGTTTTCAATTTCAACAGATGAAATCCATTCGCCACCCGACTTGATGAGGTCTTTCGTTCGGTCGACCAAGCGAATGCGGCCATGTGAATCCACGGTTGCCACGTCGCCGGTGCGCAACCAGCCGTCTTGCGTGAAGCTTTCGCCTGCGCGCTCGTCGTTGTAATACGTGGACGCAATCCAGTTTCCGCTGCACTGCAATTCGCCACTGGTTTCGCCGTCCCATGGCACTGGTGTCGTGGTTCCCGGTTCAACAACCCTCGCATCAACGCCGAATGCAATTTGCCCAACGGTGGTACGCAATTCCGCTTGCTGATCCATGGGAAGTTTTTGGTCTGCAGCCGACAAGGTGCACACCGCAGCTATCGGGCTGGTTTCGGTCATTCCCCACGCCTGCAAAATTGGCAAACCAGTTTGTTCGCGGTACGCCTCGCTTAGTGCTTTCGGAACAGCGGAACCACCGCATGGAATTGCGCGTAGTGACGACGTGTCGCGACCCTTCAATTCAGGAAGCACTGCCATCCAAATAGTTGGTACACCAGCAGCAACGGTCACCTTTTCATCAACAATCAGGTTGGCAACTGCTTTGCCCGACAAGTCAGGACCGGGCATGACCAAGTTTGCGCCACATGCAACTGCTGCGTGAGCTAGACCCCATGCGTTGGCATGAAACATTGGCACTACAGGAAGAATGGTGTCGCTCTCGCGAGCACCAAGTGAATCCACGGTCATTGCGCCGAACGTGTGCAGGTACGTTGAGCGATGGGAATACAACACGCCCTTCGGGTTGCCTGTTGTTCCGCTGGTGTAACACATGCTGGAGGCCAGGTTTTCATCGGTGATATTGAATTCAACTCCAGGTGTTCCCTTCAGCAATTCTTCGTAATCGTGCATCTGGAAACCGTCAACCGATTTCGGAACGTCGCCCTTGCCGTCATCCATGATGACCAAATGCTTCACGGTTGTAAACGTTGGTAGCAATGGATCGATCAATGCGAATAACGAGCGATCGATAAAGATCACCTCGTCTTCGGCATGATTCACAATGTAGGTCAGTTGCTCGGGGAACAAACGAATGTTCAAGGTATGAGTAACGCGACCTGTGCATGGTGGCGCAAAGTACAACTCAAGGTGACGCGCAGTGTTCCATGCAAACGTGGCAACGCGACCATGCTTTGAAATGCCCAACTTGTCCAACACTCCGCCTAGCTGGCGCGTGCGTGCAGCCCATTCGCCATAGGTGGTGCGCTCTATTCCTGTTGCAGTCGCAGTCGTGATGGTCTTTTCGCTGTGATACTTCTCAGCACGTTCAAACAAATGCACCATGGTTAACGGTGTCTGCTGCATCAAACCTTGCATTGCACTCCCCCTTTTGTGCTCGTGACGAGACCTAAGTTACCCAAGTCGGCTACCGTGCTCTAAATGCGCAAGGCGGTCCTCACCTTCACCACCATGTTGTTTGTCATTGGCACTATTGGCAGCAACATTGGCCCAGCCCTTGTTGACAACCATCCATCATTAGTCCTTGCCCTCAGTTCGCGAAATCGAAACCTGTTTGGATCTGTTCCTTACATCGATGTCATTCCATATGCGGCAATTGGCTTCGTGCGCATCCTCATTGCTGGTATCGCGTTGTACTTCGTTGGCCGTTGGTACGGGGAGAAGGCATTGGGCTGGGTTGAAGGCAACCTTGGCGAACTACCTGCCATTTACCGCTGGACCGAAAAGGCCGTAGACAAGGGAGGCTCAGTTGCCTTGGTGCTGATGCCCGGCAGCAACGTGGTGTGCCTGTTACTCGGCCACAAGCACATGAGCATCAAGCGATTCATCCCGTTACTTTCCATTGGAATCGTCATCAAGTTGGTTGTCCTGCGATTGGGTGGAGACCAATTTGAAGACCAGATTCGCGCATTCCTCAAGGGCATTGAGCAGTACCAGTGGTATGTCGTAGCGGCTCTATTCGGGCTCAGTTTCTTCCAGTCCATGAGGAAAGGTCGACCAAGTTCCGACTAAATTCATGGCACATTCACCTCGCAAATAAGGAGTGCCGACATGGCTGCAAAAAAGAAGATCGCTAAGAAGAAGTCAGTAAAGAAAGTTGCGAAAAAGAAGGCTGTCAAGAAGACCGCA
>JALQUZ010000068.1 GCA_023263695.1 Ilumatobacteraceae bacterium | reverse complement strand
ATGCTAACCTAATTATTGGCGGTGCTGTAGCTCCTTATGTTGCCTTCCAGTTAGACGCAGTACAGTTTGAATTCCCACAAATTGCTATTGAAGATGTAATCTCCCTTAGCGTTAACTTTGTAGGACAAGAAACTACTGCAAACAAAGGTAACGGCGGCGAAGTTACTATATTTGCTAAAAAATAATTAAACTATTTCTGAGGGGAAATAATGTTTAAAATAACCAGAGAGCGTCTATCGGCTTGCGAAACAAGGTTTCCCCTCACCTTGCTCAGCAGATTCCCCGATGGACGCTCACTTTTACAACGCAGCATTTGGTGCAGCAACAGCAAACAATGCATGGACTTTCTTTGCAATTGCAATTTCACTCATCACCTTGCTCGAATTGAATGCAGTCGGAATCTTCGGCGGCATCAAGGCTGGCAACAAAATGTTGTGGATGTATGAGAGCCATAAGAACGCACTCATTACCAGCGGAATTTTGTGGTTGATCCTCTGGATTTCTTCAGAGGTGTTGCTCGGCTAATTCAGCCTGCAATCAACTTTCTTACGAAAGCCGGTCTCACTTAACGGTGAGATCGGCTTTCATGTTTTGGTGGCCAGGCACCGTGCACATCAGTACGTAGTTGCCGGCGGCAAGTGAAACGGATCCAACGTCGGTGCTTCCTTTGGCGTTCACTTTCAATTCGAAGTTCGCTACCTTTGTGCCATCTTGCACAACAACCAGAGTGTGACGAATGGAATCCATGTTTACGTATCCCACTTCAATGTCACCTGCGGTTGCTTCGTATGCGGCCTTGTCAAACTTGAGTCCTGAAACTGCATGAACCTCTAGGCCAACAGTGGCGGGAAGGGTCTCTGGGGTGGCAGTCGAGCTACTGCAGGCTGAAAGTGCAAGTGTTGCGGCAACAGCGGTAAGTGAAATTTTGGTGAAGCGAATCATGCCCATATGTTATGAGGCTTTTGGGATGTACCGATGGTCGTGGTCGAAAGACACAGAGTACGATGAAGGCGATGCTTGATCGCTCAAAGCCCGAAGAATTCGGGGCCAATTCGTGGCTCGTCGAAGAGATGTATGAGCGTTTTCGCGAAGACCCAAACTCGGTCGGCGAAACGTGGAAAGAGTTTTTTAGCGACTTCAAGCCAGCAGGCGCGCCAAAGGTAGACAGCACAGCTGAAATCATTCGCCCGGCACTTCCGCCAGAGCTGCGTGAAGAAGACGCAAAGCCGAAGCCTCTCGTTACCTCGCCAGGCGTAGAACCGCCGGCTCCAAAAATTGCCACATCGGAAATAATTCCCGATGGCGAACCAGAACCATTGCGCGGAGTGTCGGCTGCAATTGCAACGAACATGGAAAAGAGCCTCACGGTTCCAACCGCAACAAGTTTCCGCAATGTGCCAGCCAAGTTGTTGGAAGTGAACCGCAAGGTCATGAACAACTACCGCTCGCGTACGGGGCAGCCAAAAATTAGTTTCACGCACATTATTGGTTACGCCATTGTTCGCGCTATCGCCGACGCTGTTCCAAACATGAAGAACGGTTACCTCACCGATGCCGACGGTAAGCCGCAAATTCAAAAACACAACAACGTCAACATTGGTCTTGCAGTCGACGTCGACAAGGGCAAAGGTCAGCGCACGCTCGTTGTTCCTGTGCTGCGTAATGCCGATGCACTCGACTTCGCAGGTTTCTTGCTTGCGTACGACGAAATTATTCGCAAGGTGCGTGCAAACAAGTTGACGGTAGAAGACTTCCAAGGCGCAAACGTCAGCCTTACTAACCCAGGCACTATCGGCACTGTGCAATCGGTTCCGCGATTGATGCCAGGTCAGGGTGTCATCGTTGGTGTTGGCAGCATCGATTACCCAGCAGAATTTCAGGGCAGCGACGAGCGTTCGTTAACGCGTCTTGGTGTGTCGAAGGTGGTCACCATCACCAGCACCTACGACCACCGCATCATTCAAGGTGCCGAGAGCGGCTTGTTCTTGAAGTATGTGCACGAACTGCTTCTTGGTCAGCACAACTTTTATCACGATGTCTTCCGCAGCCTTGGTGTTCCATACGAAGCAGTGCAATGGAATCAAGACAGCAACTTGCTCGACTCCGAAGACGAAATGCTGCACAAGCAAATGCAAGTGGCAACACTCATTCGCGTTCACCGCGTGCGCGGTCACCTCATTGCCGACCTCGATCCACTTCGTTGGAAAGAACCGCAGATGCCAATCGAACTTGATCCGGCAACGTACGGCCTCACTATTTGGGACTTGGATCGCCAGTTCCTCACAGGCGGCGTAGGCGGAGTTCGTAAGTCAACACTGGGCGATTTGCTTGGAGTATTGCGCGACGCATATTGCCGAACCATCGGTATTGAATACATGCACATTCACTCCACCGACGAACAACGTTGGATTCAAGAACGCGTTGAAGGACATGGAGTTTTCAATTTCACAGTCGACAAGCGTCGGGTGCTTGAGCGTTTGAACGCTGCCGAAGCATTCGAGCGTTTCTTGGCCACAAAGTACGTAGGAACAAAGCGTTTCGGCCTCGATGGGGCAGAGTCGGCAATTCCAATTCTCGACACCATTCTCACCAGCGCAGCCGATTCGGGCATGCACGGTTCGGTATTGGGCATGGCACACCGCGGTCGTTTGAACGTGCTCGGCAATGTCATGGGCAAGAGCTACGACCAAATCTTCCAAGAGTTCGAGGGCTATATCGACCCATCGTCGGTACAGGGTTCGGGCGACGTGAAATACCACCTTGGTTCGGTGGGCACGTTTGTTTCGCCAAATGGTGCGCAGTTGCCAATTGAGTTGTCAGCAAACCCAAGTCACCTCGAAACCGTTGACCCAATTGTTTTGGGAACGGTTCGCGCAATGCAAGACCAAATTGATCCGCCGCTTTCATACAGCGTGTTGCCATTGCTCATTCACGGCGATGCTGCGTTTGCGGGCCAGGGTGTTGTTGCCGAATGTTTGGCAATGAGCGACACCAGCGGTTACCGCGTTGGTGGAACCATTCACATCATCATCAACAACCAAATTGGTTTCACCACCGCACCTGAATACGCGCGTTCGTCGCAGTACTCAAGCGATGTTGCAAAAACAGTTCAGGCGCCAATTTTCCACGTGAACGGTGACGACCCAGAAGCATGCGTTCGTGTTGCGCGTTTGGCTTTCGACTATCGCCAGAAGTTCCATAAAGACGTGGTCATCGACATGATTTGTTATCGCCGCCACGGACACAACGAAGGCGACGATCCGAGCTACACGCAACCGCTGATGTATAAGGCAATTGCCGAGCGTCGCAGTGTTCGCAAGTTGTATGTCGAAACGTTGGTAAAGCGTGGCGACATCACCATGGAAGAGGCCGAGCAAGCGTTGTCCGATTACCAAGGCAAGTTGCAAGGCGCGCTCGACAACACTCGGGCATCGGCGCCAGAGCCAATCAAAGTTCCACCTCCGCCAAAACCAGTTGGTGTTGTTCCTCATGTTGCAACCGGAGTCGATCGCGCAATTTTGGATGGCATTTTCAATCACCTCACCGAATATCCGGAAGGTTTTGCTCCGCATCCAAAACTGTTCAAGCAGTTCGAACAGCGCGCTAGTCAATATGTTTCGCAACAAGATGTGGACTGGGCAACCGCCGAAGCATTGGCATTTGGTTCGCTTGTTGTTGAAGGAACGCCAGTTCGTTTGATGGGTGAAGACTCACGTCGCGGCACCTTCAGCCAACGCCACTCAACACTCATTGACTACAACAACGAACGTCGTTGGGTTCCTCTAAACACGTTGCCAAACGCGAAGTCGCGTTTCTGGGTTTATGACTCGCTGTTGTCGGAATATGCAGCGTTAGGTTTTGAATACGGTTATGCGCATTCAAACCACAAGGCGTTGGTTATGTGGGAGGCACAGTTCGGCGACTTCGCTAACGGCGCACAGATCATTATTGACCAATACATCGTTGCTGCTGAAGACAAGTGGGGTCAGCAAAACGGCGTAGTCATGTTGTTGCCACACGGTTTTGAAGGCCAAGGCCCAGAGCACTCATCAGCACGCATGGAGCGCTTCTTGCAGTTGTGTGCGGAAGACAACATTCAGGTGTGTTACCCAACAACTGCTGCGCAGTACTTCCACATGTTGCGCCGCCAAGTACGCCGCGATTTCCGCAAGCCACTTGTGGTCATGACGCCGAAGCAACCGTTGCGCATGAAGGAAAGCCGTTCACCAATCGCCGACCTAACCACGGGCAGCTTCCAAGAAATTTTGGATGACCCAACAGTTACCGACAAGTCGAAGGTGACGCGCATTGTGTTGTGCACGGGCAAGGTGGCATGGGACGTGATGTCGGAGCGCACGAAGCGCAACGCCAATGTTGCAGTGGTTCGTGTTGAACAGTTGTATCCGTTCCCAATTGCTGGATTGCGCGAAATCATGTCGCGTTATCCAAATGCGAAGCAGATGGTGTGGGTGCAAGAAGAGCCAGAGAACATGGGCGCTTGGCGCTTTGTTGATGCCATTGTGTGGCCAGTGAAGAACGAGGGTTATGACTGGCGCCATGTGGCTCGCGTGGAGTCGGGTAGTCCGGCTACTGGTTCAAAGGCCATTCACGATCAAGAACTTGCAGACCTCATGGAGCAAACGTTCTCCACCTGGTGAAGTTTCGCCGCTGATTTAAAGCGCTCAATACCGCGAAAGCTATGTACAAGAGCGGAATAAATACGCCGAATTCAATTTGGCTGTAAGAGTTGAGGCGAGAATTCACAATAAGGCCGATTAGCGGCAATTTCCTAAATGATGAAAGTATTTATCGCACCGATAACTGCGGTGGTCGCGAATATCAAGAATGCTGCAAATCCGAACATATCGCGGCGTATTGCATTTTGTAATTCAGATTTCTGTGCGGTAAGGCGTGCATCTACCATCGCGAATTGAGCGTCAATTTTGTCAAATCGAGCATCAATCTTGTTGAATTGAGCGTCGATTCGGTCAAATCGAGCATCGATCTTGTTGAACCGCGAGTCGATTTTTGCGAAGCGACGGTCGATGCGAGTAGCAAGAATACGCAAGTCGTTGCGAGTTGCGGGTTCGTTTGGCCAATGCTCAAAGTCATCGGCGAGGTTTTGCTCAGGTTCGTTTTCCATGGCACTTCCAGATGTAAAAGTTTGCATATGGCACATGTGTGCGAGGAAGGCCGAAGCCGACTTCGCAATTGTGACATACCCCGTGCTTTGG
>JALQUZ010000067.1 GCA_023263695.1 Ilumatobacteraceae bacterium | reverse complement strand
AACTCCACGACGCTGCTGTTGAGGGTGACGATCAAACGGTCAGCTACCTCACGATGCTTGCAGACGAATATGACCGTCGCACCGAAGCGGAACTTCCATCAGCCGATGCACTCGCGGAGGAATTTGAACAATTCCTCCGCGAGCAGCAAGACGACGACGATAACTAGCTGAAAGCGCAAGAAGCCCCGACCTTTCGGCCGGGGCTTCTCAACAGGGGGTTTCGGTCAGATGACCGAATTACTTACTTGCTGTTGACTAATGCAAGCTTTGCTTTCGCAGCGGTGAGGATGTTGCCAGTAAGGGCAGCGTATCCGAGTCCTTCTGCGTTAGCAGGTGCATATGTGTTGAGGATCCAACCGAAGTAGTCAGCAACAAGTGCGTTCTTTGCACTCTTTGCCTTCTTTGCAAGAGCATAAGTAACTGCAACTACTGGATATGCATTCGTATTCTTCGTCTGCTTGTAGTCGAAGGTAACGAATCCATTGTCCGCAACAGTTGAGCCACTCAGCATTGACGAAGTGTTTGCAGAAGTTGGAGCTACATAAATGCCAGCAGCGTTCTTAACCAATGCTGCTTTCACACCGTCTGCTGCACGCTCGTTCACGAACGAAACTTCCATATAACCAATGGTTCCATTGTTGCTCTTGATGTAATCAGCCAATGCGGAAGATCCACTGAATCCCTGGAAACGACTACCTTCTCTTGCAAGAGTTGCAGATCCACCAGGCATCGCTGTTGAGAACGAATCGTTCTGTGTCCAGTCTGGGTTGGTTGCCGACTTCATAAACAAGCTGAAGTTGTTTGTGGTTCCTGAAGTACCAGATCGATAAGCAACGGTGATGGTCTTGTCTGGAAGCGTTACTGAACCCTGCTTGTACTTAGCAACTTCTTTTCCGTCAACATTTACCGAGTATTGAACTGATGAACTCAATCCCTTAACGTTGATTGTCACTTCACCCTTTTTGCCAACTACTGATGTAGTAATCGCCTTCTTGGCCGTGTTGTCATAAATTTCAATCTTCTTGCCTGAAGCCTTCTTCATTGCTGAAGGATTCAAGGTGATGGTTGCAATTGACGCAAATGGGCCAACTGGCTGCCACTGTGCAGAGACACCTCTGTAGTCAGATGACTTCTTTACGTTTGTCCATGTTGGGTTTGCCTTCATGTCTGCTGCAATGCTTGGGTCATTCCACTTGGTGATAAGACCAGCAAATATTCCGTTAATTGTATTTGCGCTCAGCGACAAGGTTGCACCCTGAAGTTCATCAAGCTTGTAAGCGATTGCGATTGCGCCACCTACATAAGGTACGTAAGTCCACTCGAACTTTGACGATGGGTCCTTCGCAGCTTCAACTGCCGAGTCAGTTCCCGCCCAGTCAGTTCCGCTTGTTGCTGTTGCATTGAAAAATGCAGTCTTTCCACTACCTGAGCCGCCACCTGGGTTCTTGTAAGCAACCGTGTTGCCCGGATGACTTGCGTTGTATGCAACTTCAGCATTTGCAAGAAAGTTCTGTGGGAAGGTAGCGCCTTCGCCAGCTGCGCTTTCTGCAAGTGCCACTGAAGAAACAGTGAGTGATGCAACAACGGCGACGCCGACTGACGCAACGACTTTACGAATATTTCGCATGTGTTTTTGATCCTTTGTTTGAGTCTTCTGACGAACAAAAACATACAAAGGTGGGCTTACAGGCAGATATCGACTGAGTTGACCTACGCCTAACAGTAAGTGAACTGTTGGTTAACGATCAGCCAAACTTTCCTTGAACATAATCTGCTGTGCGACTGTCGTTTGGGTTGGTAAACATTTTTCGAGTTTGATCCGCTTCCACTAACGCTCCAGGGCCACCATCACTCAAAAAGAAGGCACAGTAATCACTGACTCGGCTAGCTTGCTGCATATTGTGGGTCACGATAACTACAGTGATTTTTTCAGCCAATTCCTTTATTGTTTCTTCAATTCGAAGCGTGCTTCCTGGATCGAGTGCGGAGCACGGCTCGTCCATTAACAGCACTTCTGGCTCAACCGCAAGTGAACGGGCAATGCACAATCTCTGTTGCTGACCACCTGAAAGTGAACCACCACTCGCATTGAGGCGATCCTTCACTTCTTTCCACAAACCAGCCCGTGAGAGACAGTTTTCTACAAGATCATCTTCGTTATCTATTTTGATATGTGCAAGCTTTAAACCAGAAACAACATTTTCCCTAATGGTCATCGCCGGAAAGGGGTTCGGCTTTTGAAATACCATGCCAACTTTCAATCTGATTGCGGCAGCATCTACACCTTCTCCATAGATATCTTGTCCGTGGAGCAGCACTTCCCCAGCCATTGCAGCACTGGGTATGAATTCATGCATTCGGTTAAGAAGGCGCAGAAAGGTTGACTTTCCACAGCCAGAAGGTCCGATTAGACCGGTCACGGTTCGCGCTGGAAATTGCAACGAAACATCTGAGAGCGCATGGTGATTACCAAACCATGCGTGAACACCACGTGTTTCTAATCCAGCGAAACTCTGCTCTGGCATTTCAAGCACTGCTGATGTATTCGACATAATTTTCCCTTCACTTTCAATTCGTTGAGAAACTGTTGAAGCCTTCATAAATTACCGTTTGTCCTTGCCACCGACTTTGCGGGCAGTAATGAACAATCCAAAGACAAAAATCATGAGTACAAGCGCGCCAGTCCACGCGCGATTAACAGCGTATTCAGTACCGATTTGCAGCAATCCAAACACGTAAATTGGAAGTGAAGCGATTTGTCCATGAATTGGATTAAATCGCAATGCGGTGCTGGAACCTGCAGTGAGAAGTAGGGGCGCTGTTTCGCCAATGACGCGCGCAACTCCAAGGACAGCAACTGTTGTCAAACCACTGCGGACTGTTGGAAGAACCACCATTAACGTTGTGCGCCATTGTCGTGCACCTAACGCGTAACCGGCAGAACGAAGTTCATCAGGCACGAGTTTCAGCACCTCTTCAGACGTACGTGCAACTGTTGGCAACATTAAAATTCCAAGGGCAAGAGCACCACCAAATGCAGTCGGTCCGTGTGTTGCCGAAACATAAGTTGTGAAAACAAATAGTCCCGCAACGATTGAAGGAACACCACTCATTGATTGGACAACAAACCGAACGAGAAATGTAAATCTTCCCTTTATTTCGGTGAGGTACACACCACTTAAAATTCCAAGCGGCAAAGTAATTATTGAAGCGATAATCACCATCATGAATGATCCAACGATGGCGTGAAGTGCACCACCCATATTCATCTCATCGTCTGGCACGGTAGTCCGCATGTCTGACGTGATGAAATTAATTCGTAATCCGGCAATTCCTTTCATGGCAACGCTTGCGAAAATTGATAGCCAAGGGAGAAACGCCAATGTTGCTGCGGACGCTATTAGTAGCTGAATAAAGGCGTTTTTACGTTCCTTTTGCGAAAGCTTTCGTCCCTTTATTAGCAACACAATTGCCGAAATGATGAATAACGAAATCGCCCATCCGTCAAAACCTGCAAACCCAGTAAACAAAACAACAATAAACGCAAGGATCGCCATTGCAGTAAACGTTGCACCTGATCGAATTTGTTCACGCCGCTTACGTTGCCAAGGTCGTGTCGGTTGCGGAATTGATATGCCAGACATCAGGTTCTCGTCGTTCTTGTAACAATTGCCGAGGCAATCATGTTCACGCCTAATGTCATCAAGAACAACACAAATCCGGCGGCAATAAGTGCTGTGAGCTCTTCGGTTGAAGCTTCTCCAAAACGAGTTGCAATGAGAGACGCAACATTTCCACCCTCAGATTCAAGGATCTTAAATGTGTAGCGGAAATTCAAATTCAATACGAGGTATACAGCTACGGTTTCACCCAGCGCTCTGCCAAGACCAAGCATCGCGCCTCCGACTACACCACTCTTGCCAAACGGAAGAACTACCGTTTTGATAGCACCCCATTTAGTACCACCGAGTGCATAACAGGTATCAATTAACTCGCGTGGTGTTCGTGAATACACTTCGCGCGCAACCGAAGTAGTGATGGGCACAATAAGCGATGCCAATACACACCCAGCAACAAAAGGACTTCTTCCGTAATTATCAGAGATGGTATTGAAAATTGGGATAAAACCAAGCCGGTTGCCTAATAGCGATGCCCATCGTTGTCCAATATTGGTGAAAACTTGAATACCCCAGAGACCAAAAATCAGTGATGGAATGGCTGCAGCCAAATCGAGCAACGCTGTCAATATCTTCTTTACTCGTGGTTGAGCATAGAACTCAATAAACAATGCGCCGGCAATGGACATGGGAACAGTAAACGTCAATGCAATTATCGAAACAATGATTGTTCCAACAAGCATCGGGCCCATGCCAAATTCATTTGCAATTCCTGGTTCAGTACTTGCAGACCAATTTGTTCCCGTAATGAACTTCAATCCGTACTGAGAAAAAACTTGTGCACCCCGACCAAATAAGAAAGCGCCGATAAGTCCAAGGATGATGAGCGACGTCATCGCTCCAGCAGTAACAATGCCGCGGAACACTTTGTCGCCCCGACTATGCACCACGTGCATTTCACGCTTAATTGGCGGGGCGATTGTCACGCCCGAATCTTGTCAGCGAAGGGTTATTTCGAGGTGAGGTTTAGGTGAACGACAGGTAAACAGTTACGCCCTGAATTCGGCAGCGATTGCTTCGAGTTCTGCAACCTGCACAATGACCAACGCTGGTCTGGTGTGTGACGTAGTGAAAACGAGTACCTGTTTGGCCCGGCTCATGGAACAAAAGGCCCGACTTCCCGACGGCAACCCAGCCTTTTTACTCACGCTGAAGGTTCCCGCGCAGACCAACCCCGGCAGATAACTGCCCCACAGCCGAAACCTCAGCAACTGAATGGCAGCCTTCCTACCAATCACCTGAGCCGACACAACGTGCTGGCGATTAATGACAAGTCGACGCTTAAGTGCCCACATGGAATCCATGCCGGTAAGCGTGATGATCACGCTTACCGGAGTGAGTTCGGTAGTTACTGCCATGCGGCAGCGATGTTACTTTGCTGCTGCGAAACCGGCTTCCAGGTCGGCGAGGATGTCGTCAATGGTCTCAAGACCAACTGACAAACGCACAAGGCCTGGAAACACACCAGTTGACTTCTGCTCTTCTGGCGTCAGCTGGCTGTGAGTGGTTGATGCTGGGTGAATCACCAAACTGCGTACGTCACCAATGTTGGCAACGTGACTGTGCAACTTGAGGCCGGCAACAAACTTCTGACCAGCTTCAACGCCGCCCTTAATGTTGAACGCAAGCACT
>JALQUZ010000066.1 GCA_023263695.1 Ilumatobacteraceae bacterium | reverse complement strand
TTTGTGAATGCGGTGAATGGCATCGTGGTATTTAGCTTCTTCGGAGTACTGAGTTTCGGAAACGATCAGTGCGTGATATGTGCCAGCGATTGTGGAAAGACCACTGCGCAGTTCGTCGGTATTGAACTTGCGTAACTGGCGTTTATGGCGGTCCTGAAGGGCTTTACGGCCGCTGCCGCGTTCGCCAGTCAGGGAAACACGTGCTTCCAAGTCTTCAAGCTCCTTCTTTTGTTCAGCAATGAGAGGCGCGGTGGCTTGTTCGATGAGTTCGAAGATTTCGTCCACAATTTGGGTAACTGTTGCACCAGAGCCATCGAGTTTGTAGGGAATTTGAGCAAACGCTTCTTGCCGGTGGGCGAAATGTGGATCGTTTGCAAGGTGGCGTTCGCGATACACATTGTTCGCAACGAACTGCACAACTACACATCGAGAGTTGATGGTGGCAAGTGATGGCACCAATTGGTCGGCAAGCAGAATAAAGATGACCTTTTCAGAAGGCTCTTCAATGGTCTTTAACAGGCGTGCTGCGGCCGAGTCTCGCATGAGGTGCACTTCGTGCACGATGACCACTTTGACTTTGCTTTCAGTTGGTGTGGTGGTGGCAAGGCGAATAATTGCTTCAGCTTCGTCTTTGTCGACTGCAGCACCTTCACGCAACACTTCAATAACGTCGGAGAAGCTGCCCCGCATAATGAGATCGGCTTCGCGAGAGGTTGCATCGTCGGAGCCCGTAATCAGGTGTGCAGCGAATGCGCGCGCTGCTTCGTCTTTGCCACAACCTTCAGGTCCGACGAACAAATATGCATGCACATGATTGACTGCAAGTTGGTGAAGTTGTTCAACAGCCTTTTGTTGGCCAACAACGCTGTCCCACACCGACTTAGTCATGAAAGAGTTATACCAAGACGGTCTTGCACACCTTGCAAAATCGTTGCTTGCAGTTCTTCCTTTGGTGGTGTGCCGTCCACAATCAGCCAGCGTTGTGGGTCGGCTGTTGCCATGGTGTGGAAGCCGGTGTAAATACGCTCGAAAAACGAACGATCCTCACGTTCAAATCTGTCAAGTTCACGCTTCTTCAATCGTTCGAGCAATTGATCAACAGGCACATCAATGAAGATGACTAGTTCTGGCCAGTTGCCCTGAATAGCCCAGTTGTTAAATCGCTTGAGTTCGTCAATATCTAGCAGGCGGCCATAGCCCTGGTAGGCGAGAGACGAAAACGCACTGCGATCGCTGACTACGTGTTTACCACTATTCAGCGTTGGCACAACGAGTTCGTCAATGTGTTGTGCACGGTCGGCCGACATCATCAGTGCTTCGGCGCGAGGCGACAACATGGTGTTGTTGGTGTCGAGCATGGCTGCACGTAGCGCTGCACCAATTGCAGTGCCACCTGGTTCGCGAGTGGTAACGCCACCAATAGCTTCGGCTAAACGAGTGACGTGTGTGGACTTGCCGCATCCTTCGAGGCCTTCGAATGCGATATATCGGCCCCGCGTCATGGATTAATTCTTAGCAGGCTTCTTCTTTGCAGCCTTTTTCGCTGGCTTTTTGGCTGCTTTTGCAGGTGCAGCCTTCTTGACCACAGCCTTCTTGGCTGCCTTCTTTCGCTTGGTGCTTGGTTCAGCATCACGGCGAATTGCAAGCAATTCGAATGCGCGTTCTGGAGTGACATATTCCAAACGATCACCGCGTGTGAGGCTGGCGTTTGTTTCACCATCGGTGACATACACACCAAACTTGCCGTCTTTGGCAACAACTGCTTTACCGCTTACTGGGTCGACTCCAAATTCGCGTAGCGGTGGCTTTGCAGGACCGCGTCTTCCGTATACGCGAGGTTCGGCAAGTTTTGCCAATGCTTGTTCGATAGACACGGAGAAAATCTCGGCTTCAGTTTCAAGCGTGCGGCTGTCTTTGCCTTTGTTGATGTACGGGCCATAGCGACCGTTTTGAGCGGTAATGATTTCGCCGTCCGCCGGGTCGTGTCCAACAGTGCGGGGAAGCGACAACAAACGTTCTGCATCTTCGAACGTTGTGGTTTCAATGGTCATGTCTTTAAACAGCGACACCATCTTTGGTTTTTCTAAACCAGTTGGTGGTTCGTCCATGGTGCCCCACTGAACATAGGGTCCGTACTTGCCAGTCTTTTTGAAAACAGGGAAGCCTTCAAGTTCGCCAATCGGGTCTTCAAACTTTGGGCGGGCCAAAATTTCCAGCGCAACATCAACCGTCAGTTCGTCTGGTGCCATGCTGTCGGGAATACCGGCAGTCTGTTCGCCACACCTTATATATGGTCCGAATTTTCCTGGTCGAGCCTCGATCATGTCGCCAGATACAGGGTGTGGTCCAACATGGAACGCATTCAACGTTGCGGCATCGATGTTGTCTTTGTTGTGTTCAACAAGTGGCTTCAGGCCAGGAAGTTCTTGGCCATTGCCGAAATAGAACTCATGCAACCATTTGTCACGGTCGCGGGTACCCATGGCAATTTCATCGAGTTCTTCCTCAACAATTGCAGTGAACTTGAAATCAATCAAGGTGGTGAAGTGGTCTTTTAATAAACGAACTACCGCAAACGCAGTCCATGAAGGAACAAGTGCCTGACCCTTCTTCCACACGTAACCGCGGTTAATGATGGTGCCAAGAATTGATGCATACGTTGACGGGCGACCAATGCCTTCTTCTTCAAGTCGCTTCACCAATGTTGGTTCGGTGTAACGCGCAGGAGGTGAAGTGTTATGGCCGTTTGCTGTGATGCTCTCGATTCCCACCGAGTCACCAACTTTGATTGCTGGCAGTAACGCTTCCTGTTCATCTTCGTTTTCATCGGCGATTTCTTGATACACCTGTCGGTATCCAGCGAACGAAATAGTGGTGCCGCTCGCAGAAAATTCGCAATCAGCAGGTGCAGTGCCTGCACTGATGGTGCCCATTTTTACGGTGACAGTGGTGCCATTGGTATCGGACATTTGTGAAGCAAGCGTGCGCTGCCAAATAAGGCGGTACAGCGCCAACTCGTTCGGACGAAGTTCGTCGGCCAGGCTTTCTGGGCTGCGCAGCGGAAGCGAAGGACGAATGGCTTCGTGGGCTTCCTGGGCATTTTTCACCTTTGACTTATATGTGCGAGGTTCGGCGGCCAAAAACTTGTCGCCATACGTATTAATGATCTCGTTGCGCACTGCACCAAGTGCCTCGGCGCCAAGGATGACGGCGTCGGTACGCATGTAGGTGATGTAGCCGTTTTCATACAAACGTTGTGCAACGCGCATTACTTCGCTGGCCGTAATGCGCAACTTGTTGCCACCCTCTTGCTGCAGGGTGCTGGTCATAAACGGAGCTTTCGGGCTCTTGCGGTATGGCTTTTCTTCCACACTGCGGACATCTAGCGACTTGCCCTGTAGGCCAGTGGTCAGTTGGTTGGCGCGTTCTTCATTAATAACGACAATGCCGTCTTTGGCAACTCCAAGAGAATCGAAGTCTTTGCCCGTAGCAATGCGCTTGCCGTCAACACTTTGCAATGTTGCGTTGAATTTCGGATCAGTTGTGGTGGCGGCTTCTAAGTCCCAATAACCAGCCGACACGTGAGCCATGCGCTCTTGCTCACGCTCGACTACTAAACGAATAGCAGGGCTTTGCACGCGGCCAGCAGACAGCCCTCTATTTACTTTGCGCCACAAAATTGGGGACACTTCATACCCAAACAAACGGTCAAGAATTCGGCGAGCTTCAGCGGCATCGACCAATTTCATATCGATGCTGCGTGGGTGAGCGATTGCTTCGTCAATTGCAGCCTTGGTGATTTCGTGGAACACCATGCGCTTGGTGTCTACTTTTGGCTTTAAATATTCGAATAGGTGAGCGGCAATTGCCTCACCCTCGCGGTCTTCGTCGGTTGCAAGATAGAGCACCGATGCATTCTTCAGTTCGGCTTTTAGTTCGCGAACAATGGTGGCGCCGCGCTCGGTCAGTTCGTAATTGGGCTTGAAACTGTTTTCAACATCGACACTGAGGCCTTTGCTTGGAAGGTCGGCAATGTGACCGACAGAAGCGCGCACAACGAACTCGTCGCCAAGAAATTTGGAGATGGTTTTTGCTTTTGCGGGGGACTCAACGATGACGAGTGGCTTAGACATGACTTTTCATCGTTACGTGGTTTGATGGTGCCTTGTCAAGCCTTTCGACGTAAACCCAAATGCAATAAGGGTTTGAATTCGCTAGCGTGACAGTACAAATGCCACACGATGCACATGAACTTTCACTTTCAGAGGTGTCTGTCGGTTTGCGCGAACTCGCATTTAACGAACACACATTGCACGCGTTGCAGCAAAAATTTTCTGATGTTCGACCGCTTCTTGATGCACATTTGGTGGGCCGAGTAGGCCGTCTTGATCGCGGGTGGAGCACAATTTTGATGAGTGCCGCGGGAGAACAGGTGCGGACACGAAACATTGGCGCCGATGTTGCCGTGGGTGACTGGGTAGTACTGAGCGAAGATTTGGAGCGCGTGGAAGTGGTGGTTGCACGGCAGTCGTCGCTCACCCGCCGGGTGTCGTCCGATGTGGTGCGGGCCGAATCGCACACCGTTGCCGCCAACATGGACACCGTGCTGGTGGTGCAGGCAGCCGATGTTGAGCCAAACCTTCGCCGCATTGAGCGAGAACTAGTGCTCGGTTTTGATAGCGGCGCAACTCCTGTTGTTGTATTTAATAAGTGCGACGAGCTGAGCGAATCTGACATTGCCAAAATGATGCACAACGTGCAGCCGGTTATCGCCGGAGTAGACGCCTACGCGGTCAGTGCCAAGACTGGCTTCGGGCTCGACCACCTGCGGAATTACACCTATAAATATGAATCGGAAACCCCTCAAACCATTGCCATGCTGGGCGCCAGCGGCGTTGGCAAGAGCACACTGATCAACTCCCTTGTTGGGCACGAAGTGCAGCGCACGGGTGAAGTACGTGAGGGCGACAGCCGCGGTCGTCACACCACCACGGCTTCTGAATTGGTGCAGTTAGCCAACGGCGGTTGGCTGCTTGATACTCCTGGTTTGCGTGTGGTCAGTTTGTGGATGAGCAGTAATGGAATAGAACGCGCATTTGCCGATGTGTTTGAGGCTTCGAACAATTGCAAGTTCCGTGATTGCAAACATGAAAACGAACCTTCGTGTGGCGTTCATGCCGCAGTTGCAAATGGCGAGTTCACTGCTGATCGAGTTGCCAACATGAAAACGCTTGTTGCAGAAGAAGTGACGTTAGAGAATCAGCAAATTGAGTATGCGCGCACGCAAGACAAGCGTGGCGTTCGCAAAACGACGTCTAACTAGTCCAGTTCGCAAACGACAGCGCAACAGTTGCGCCGCCCCCAGGTGTGTCGGTAATGGTGACTACTGCTT
>JALQUZ010000065.1 GCA_023263695.1 Ilumatobacteraceae bacterium | reverse complement strand
CAACCCGAAGGCAATGGTCCTCGACGTTATTCCAGTGATTCCTCCAGATTTGCGCCCAATGGTGCAGCTCGATGGTGGTCGCTTTGCAACTTCCGACTTGAACGATTTGTACCGCCGCGTAATTAACCGCAATAACCGTTTGCGTCGATTGCTCGATCTTGGTGCACCAGAAATCATCGTGAACAACGAAAAGCGCATGTTGCAAGAAGCGTCTGACGCATTGTTCGATAACGGTCGTCGTGGTCGTCCAGTAACTGGTCCGGGTAACCGTCCGCTCAAGTCGTTGTCCGACATGTTGAAGGGCAAGCAAGGTCGCTTCCGTCAGAACTTGCTCGGAAAGCGCGTTGACTACTCGGGTCGTTCAGTAATTGTCGCTGGCCCAACACTGCGCTTGCAGCAATGCGGTTTGCCAAAATTGATGGCACTCGAATTGTTCAAGCCATTCGTCATGAAGCGTTTGGTTGATCAGCAGCTTGCACAAAACATTAAGAGTGCAAAGCGCATGGTTGAGCGCCGCAGGCCACAGGTGTGGGACGTTCTTGAAGACGTCATTAAGGAACACCCAGTTCTGTTGAACCGTGCTCCTACGTTGCACCGCTTGGGAATTCAGGCATTCGAACCGCTGCTCGTTGAGGGCAAGGCAATTCAATTGCACCCACTCGTATGTACCGCGTTTAACGCTGACTTCGACGGTGACCAGATGGCAGTTCACTTGCCATTGTCGGTTGAAGCACAGGCAGAAGCACGCGTGCTGATGTTGAGTGCAAACAACATTTTGTCGCCAGCATCGGGTCGTCCAATTGTGACCCCACAGCAGGACTTAGTGATTGGTGGGTATTACCTCACCGATCAGCGCGATGGATCAAAGGGTGAAGGCCGTGTTTACCGTCAGCTGTACGAAGTAGTTCGTGCACTCGACAGTGGTGACGTTGCACTTCACGCAAAGATCAAAATCGCAGAGCGCGATGACAACGGCAAGCAGATCTACGTGGACACCACGCCAGGTCGTTTGTTGTTCGAAGAGCGTTTGCCAGCTGGTTTCGTCAAGAAGTTTGGACACATTGATCAGACTTTGAAGAAGAAGGAATTCGGCGTGATCGTGGAGCGTTTGAGCGACCACTTCACGAAGTCCGAAATTGCTTTGGCTCTCGATGGAATTAAAGACTTGTGCTACCGCTATGCAACACAGTCCGGTCTGACCGTTTCGGTTGATGACGTAAAGACTCCAAAAGCAAAGCGCGCAATTCTTGATCGTCACGAAGAAGATGCCGACAAAGTGGAGAAGCAATTCCGCCGCGGCATCATCACCGACGGTGAGCGTCGTCAGCAAGAAGTACGTATTTGGACCGAAGCAACTCGCGAAGTTCAAGAGGCAATGCAGAAAGAATTTGCAGACCTTAAGTACAACCCAGTTGACATGATGATCACTTCTGGTGCTCGTGGAAACATGACCCAAATGCGTCAGATTGCAGGTATGCGCGGACTCGTGGCCAACCCTCGTGGTGACATGATTCCTCGTCCTATTAAGAGCAACTTCCGTGAAGGCTTGGAAACTCTGGAATACTTCATTGCTACTCCAGGTGCTCGTAAGGGACTCGTGGACACCGCTCTTCGTACCGCAGACTCGGGTTATCTCACACGTCGTTTGCACGACGTTGCACAGGAACTCATTGTTCGTGAAGACGATTGCGGAACCACGCTTGGCGTGTGGGTAGACAACGTTCAGAAAGACACTGCAAACACCCGTTCATACTTGGAAACCAAGTTGTTTGGTCGCGCACTGCTGAACGCAGTAGAACTCAGCGATGGTCGCGTGTTGGAGAAGAACACCATTTTGGGTGACGATGATGTCGACGCACTTCGCGACGATGCCAAGGTCAACCGTGTACGTGTTCGTTCAGTACTTACCTGCGATGCCGAAGTTGGCGTGTGCAAGTTCTGCTACGGACGTTCACTTGCAACTGGTCAGTCCATTGAGTTGGGTGAAGCAGTAGGTGTAATCGCAGCGCAGTCAATTGGTGAACCTGGAACCCAGCTCACCATGCGTACTTTCCACACGGGTGGTGTTGCAGGAAAAGACATCGCAGGTGGTTTGCCACGCGTTGTTGAACTCTTCGAAGCGCGTAACCCGCGCGGTTCAGCACGTTTGGCTCGCGCAACTGGTGTTGTGCGCATTCTTGAAGACGAAGGCAAGGGAATTCCAATCCATGTCATCGACGACCAGGGTGTTGAGCATGAAATCATGTTGCCAACCGGTAGCCGTCCAATCGTTAAAGACGGCCAAGACATCACCGCTGGTGATCGTGTCACCGAAGGCCCACTTGATCCGAAGGAACTCATGGAGATCAAGGGACCACGTGAAACACAGGTGTACCTCGTAGAAGAAGTACAGAAGGTGTATCGCGACCAAGGTGTTTCGATCCACGACAAGCACATTGAATTGATTGTTCGTCAGATGACCCGCCGCGTAGGCGTTCAAGAACCTGGCGACACTCACTTCTTGCCAGGCGAGCGCGCCGATGCCAAGGTTTTCCGTGACACCAACCGTGCAATGGTTGAACAGGGCAAGCGTCCAGCCGAAGGTCGTCCAGAACTCATGGGTATTACCAAGGCGTCGTTGGCAACTGAGTCATGGCTGTCTGCAGCATCGTTCCAAGAGACCACCCGTGTACTCACCGAAGCTGCAATTGATGGCAAGGGTGACAACTTGGTTGGTCTAAAGGAAAACATCATCATCGGAAAGTTGATCCCAGCCGGCTCCGGTATGGACCGTTACAACATGTTTGACGTCAGCGCCCCGGACTATGTCCCAATGGCCTACTACTCGAGCGATGATGAAGAAGATCCAGCAGCATTCTTGGCTGGTCTCCACGGAACCTATATTTCCGAGGATTCACAAGGATCTGCCGAACAGGCTCAATAATTTGCACCCCACCTTGGGGAGCAGTAACTAGCGGTTTGCAGGTTGCCGTATGGCGACCTGCAACCGTAGGATTTTCAGTCCGTTGTCTTGCGCTTTGGCTTGTCCAGTGCGCTTGATTCCACAAGTACGAAAGCAACAGTAAAGGTAAACGCGTGCCCACTATTCAGCAGCTGATTCGACAAGGTCGTAGCACCAAGTCGACAAAAACCAAGACCCCGGCGCTCAAGGGATCACCACAGCGACGTGGAGTATGCACTCGCGTATTCACCACTACGCCTAAGAAGCCAAACTCGGCATTGCGCAAAGTTGCACGTGTTCGTTTGACCAGTGGCGTTGAAATCACCGCCTACATTCCCGGCGAAGGACACAACTTGCAAGAGCACTCCATCGTGTTGGTTCGCGGTGGTCGTGTGCGTGACTTGCCAGGTGTTCGTTACAAAGTTATTCGTGGCGCACTCGATGCTGCCGGTGTTAAAGATCGCAAGCAAGCCCGTAGCCGATACGGCGCAAAGAAGAAATAGGTACAGCACATGTCACGTAAAGGTCCAGCAACTCGCCGAGAGATGACTCCAGATCCGGTTTATCGTTCATTGCTCATTACTCAAGTTGTCAACAAAGTGATGTTGCACGGCAAAAAGAGCACCGCTGAATCAATCGTGTACGAAGCGATGAAAGCAATTGAAATCAAGACTGGTAGCGAACCGTTATCAACCGTGAAGCGCGCAATTGACAATGTGAAGCCACCACTTGAAGTTCGTAGCCGTCGTGTTGGTGGTGCTACCTACCAGGTTCCAGTAGAAGTTCGCCCACGCCGTGCAACAACACTTGCCATTCGTTGGTTGGTAGATAATGCGCGCGCTCGTCGCGAAAAGACCATGGCCGAGTGCCTTTCCGCAGAATTGCTTGACGCATCAAATGGTTTGGGTGCATCCATGAAGAAGCGTGATGACATGCAGAAGATGGCCGAGTCGAACAAGGCGTTTGCCCACTACCGCTGGTAGTCGGCCCGAATTCTGAGGAAGAACCCCCATGGCACGTGAATTTGCATTGAATCTGTACCGCAACATCGGCATTATGGCCCACATTGATGCTGGTAAGACAACAACAACTGAACGCATTCTGTACTACACCGGAAAGACCTACAAGATCGGTGAAGTGCACGAAGGTGGTGCAGTAATGGACCACATGGTGCAGGAACAAGAGCGTGGTATCACGATCACCTCTGCAGCAACCACTGCATTCTGGCGCGATCATCGCATCAACATTATTGACACCCCTGGCCACGTGGACTTTACGGTTGAAGTAGAGCGTTCATTGCGCGTGCTTGACGGTGCAGTTGCAGTGTTCGACTCGGTTGCCGGTGTAGAGCCTCAAACCGAAACGGTGTGGCGTCAAGCAAACAAATACAACGTTCCTCGAATGTGCTTCATCAACAAGATGGACCGCACTGGTGCAAATTTCTATCGCACCCTCGACATGATTAAGGATCGTTTGCAAGCAGTTCCTGCAGTATTGCAGCTCCCTTATGGCGGCGAATCTGAATTCAAGGGCCTTATTGACATCGTGAAGATGAAGGCAGTTGTCTGGGACGGCGATGAAAAGGATTCAAAGTATTCAGATGTAGACATTCCTGCCGAGTACCTCGACAAGGCAAAGCAATACCGAGCTGAATTGCTCGACATCGTTGCTAGCGAAGACGAAGCTCTCATGGAGAAATACCTTGAAGAAGGCGACCTCGGCGAAGCCGAATTGCGCGCAGGTATCCGCAAGGGAACACTTGCATTCTCCTTCGTTCCAATCTTGTGTGGTTCAGCATTTAAGAACAAGGGCGTGCAGCAAATGCTCGACGCCGTAGTTGATTACATGCCAAGCCCGCTTGACATTCCAGATACTGCTGGCGTGAAGCCGGACAGTGAAGAGCCATTGACGCGAAAAGCAGACGACGCAGCGCCTTTCTCGGCACTTGCTTTCAAAATCGTTGCAGACCCATTCGGTCGTCTTACCTACTTCCGTGTGTACTCAGGAAAAATTTCAAAAGGTGAAGAGTGCTACAACTCCACTAAAGAAAAGCGTGAGCGCATTGGTCGCTTGCTCTTGATGCACGCAAACCAGCGCGAAGACATCGACACCGCCTATGCGGGCGACATTGTTGCCGGACTTGGTTTCAAGGAAGTCACCACTGGTGACACATTGTGTGATCGAAGCAACGCAATCATCTTGGAGCGCATGGAGTTCCCAGAGCCAGTTATTCACGTAGCGATCGAACCAAAGACAAAGGCCGACCAAGACAAGTTGGGCAAAGCGCTCAAGTCATTGTCTGACGAAGACCCAACCTTCCGTGTTCGCACCGACGAAGAAACTGCTCAAACTGTTATTTCAGGAATGGGTGAGTTGCACCTTGAAGTTCTTGTAGACCGCATGCAACGCGAATTCGGCGTGGATGCAACTGTTGGTAAGCCACAGGTTGCGTACCGCGAAACCATCACCAAGAAGGTGGAGTCGGTGGAATACCGACACATCAAGCAGTCGGGTGGTTCCGGTCAGTTC
>JALQUZ010000064.1 GCA_023263695.1 Ilumatobacteraceae bacterium | reverse complement strand
AACTCATTACCGCGTTGCAGAACGACATGGCTTTACGCCTTGTTGGCACCAATCGCGAATTGAATTTCGATGCATCAATTGATGGCCCAAACATTTGGCTCATGGTTGGCGTAAACGGCGCAGGCAAAACCACCAGCCTTGGCAAAATTTCGGCGCAGCAAGTTGCACTAGGCCGCAAAGTACTGATGGCTGCAGGCGACACGTTCCGCGCCGCAGCAGGCGAGCAGTTGCAAACATGGGCCGAGCGCAGTGGCGCAGAAATTATTCGTGGTGCAGAAGGTAGCGACCCATCCTCGGTCATTTTCGATGCAGTGCAAGCAGCCAATGCGCGCAAATGCGACTTGGTACTTGCCGACACCGCAGGTCGTTTGCAGAACAACACCAACCTGATGGAAGAGTTGCGCAAAGTGCGACGTGTTGCCGAAAAAGGCGCGGGCACCGTTACTGAAACGTTGTTGGTTATCGACGCCACCACTGGCCAAAACGGCCTCAGTCAAGCGCGACTGTTTGCCGATGCAACGCAAGTAACTGGCGTGGTGCTCACCAAACTGGACGGCTCGTCGAAGGGTGGCATTGTGTTTGCCATTGAAACCGAGTTGGGCATACCTGTGAAACTGGTGGGCCTTGGCGAAACCATGGACGACCTTGTGGCCTTCAACCCAACTGAATTTGTAGAGGCGCTATGTTCGACAACCTGAGTGATCGCCTAGGTGGCGTATTCAAGCGTATTCGTGGCAAAGGTCGGTTAACCGAAGCCGATGTAAACGAAATGCTTGGCGAAATTCGCACAGCATTGCTGGAAGCCGACGTCAATATAGGCGTTGTTCGCAACGTTGTTGAACGCATTCGCGTGCAAGCAGTTGGCAGCAAAGTTTCTGAGGCGCTTGACCCAGGCCAACAGATCATCAAAATTGTTAACGCCGAACTGGTTGCAATGCTTGGCGGCGAGACCTTAAAAATCGCCTATGCATCGCAACCACCAACCGTTGTGCTGATGGCCGGTTTACAAGGTTCGGGTAAAACCACCAGCGCCGCAAAACTTGCATCGTGGTTTAAAGCGCAAGGACGCAACCCATTGTTGGTTGGTGCCGACTTGCAGCGACCAGCAGCTGTTGAACAGTTGAAGGTGCTTGGCGCGCAACTGAATGTTCCCGTGTTCTCTACACCTGGCGACCCAGTGCACACTGCAGCCGCTGGTCTTGCAGAAGCAAAGCGACTTGGACGCGACGTACTCATTGTTGACACGGCAGGTCGTTTGTCAATTGACACCGAAATGATGCAGCAGGTCAGCGACATTAGCGCTGCAGTAAAACCTGACTACACGTTCTTGGTGATCGATGCGATGACCGGTCAAGACGCAGTGAACGTGGCGAAAGCATTTGACGAAACACTTGCCATTAGCGGCGTGATTCTTTCGAAGCTCGACGGCGATGCACGTGGTGGTGCAGCACTCAGCGTAAAAGAAGTAATTGGCAAACCAATTGCGTTCGCTGCCACCGGCGAAAAACTTGACGCGTTCGAGCAGTTTCACCCCGACCGCATGGCCAGCCGCATTCTTGGCATGGGCGACATGCTCACGCTTATTGAGCAAGCCGAAAAGGTTTTCGAAAAAGACGAAGCCGAAAAAGCCGCCGCAAAACTTATGGAAGGCGAGTTCACACTCGACGACTTCCTCGACCAACTGCAGCAACTCAAAAAAATGGGCAACCTGTCTTCAATGATGGGCATGTTGCCTGGCATGCCGAAAGAAATGAAGAACGCACAAATTTCTGACGACATGGTGAAGAGCACCGAAGCCATCATTCGCTCGATGACGCCAGAAGAACGACGTAAGCCAGAAATTATTAATGGCAGTCGTCGTCAACGCATTGCCAATGGCAGTGGCACGCAAATTGCCGATGTCAACAAGCTGGTGAAACAGTTCAGCGAAATGCAGGAGATGATGAAGCGCATGGGCGGCGGAGGCAAAAAGGGTGGCAAAGGCGGCTTCAACCCCTTTGGTGGTGGGGGAATGGACTTGGCAGCGGCGTTGGGCTCGCGGCCTCCGTCCCGATAGCCTGCAAGCCATGTCAGTAAAGCTTCGCCTCACACGAGTAGGCAAAACCAAGCAGCCGCATTACCGCATCGTCGCTGCCGATTCACGTTCTGCCCGCGATGGTCGTTTCCTCGAAATCGTTGGTAACTACCACCCACAGTCCGAGCCATCGGCTCTTACTGTTGACAGTGCAAAGGCCATGAAGTGGTTGACGCAAGGAGCACAGCCAAGCGAGCGCGTCAAGAAGTTGTTTGAAATCTCTGGCGTATGGGCCGAGTTCATGGCAACCAAGAAGTCCAAGTAAGACTTTCTTCTCCCTGTGACTGATTCAGCAAATCTCATTCCAGCACCAATTGCTACGGCAGTGCTCGACCATGTTGTGCGTTCCATCGTTGACAACCCAGATGCGGTTGTTGTTGAAGGAAGCAATGATGGCGACAAAGTGTTGTTGGAAGTTCGCGTTGGTGAAGGCGACCTCGGTCGCGTCATCGGACGCCGCGGTCGTACCGCAATGAGCATCCGCACCGTTGTGCGCGCTGCTGCAACACGCGATGGCGTGAATGTCGATGTCGACTTCGTCGACAACTAATTCGCAACCACCACACGGTCTGTTGCACGTAGGTCGCATTGGGCGACCACACGGAGTTCGCGGCGAAATGTACCTCGACCTGTTTAGCGATCATCCACTGCGTACCGGCAAAGGTGCAAAGTTGTGGGTCGCAGGCACGTGGTACGAAATTGCATCATCGAAAAAATCTACTGATCGTTGGCTCATGAACTTTGTTGGGTTAACCGATAGAAACATTGCCGAGCGTTTAACCAACAGCGATGTATATGGCGAACCAATTGACGACCCAAGCGTGGTGTGGGTGCACGAACTAATTGGCAGTGTTGTGGTGGATACCGCAGGAAACAATTTAGGAACGTGCACGGCAGTTATTGATAACCCAGCGCACCCCATTATGGAACTGGACAATGGGTTCCTTGTACCAACTCCATTTATCGTGTCGAATGAAAACGGGCGAGTAGAAATTGATGCACCGGAAGGTTTGTTCGATGCGGATTGATGTATTCACACTGTTTCCGAAGTTGGTAGACGATTTCTGTTCGGAAAGCTTGTTGGGTCGCGCGCGCAAAGAAAACCTTGTTGACTTGCGCACGCACGACTTGCGCGAACACACCACAGACGTGCACCACAGCGTGGACGATTCACCATTTGGCGGCGGAGCGGGAATGCTTATTGCTGCCGAGCCCGTGTTTAACAGCATTGAACGCGCCAATGCTCCGCGACCAATTTTCCTCATGTCGCCAGGTGGCAAGCGATTCGATCAAAAGTTTGCAAACAAGCTGGCAACGCTCGACGGGTTCAGTTTGTTGTGCGGCCGCTACGAAGGCATTGACCATCGCATTCGCGAACACCTCATTGACGAAGAAATTTCAGTTGGTGACGTGGTGTTGGCCGGCGGCGAAGTGGGGGCGTGCTTGGTAATCGAGGCCGTTACCCGTTTGATTCCAGGGGTCATGGGCAACGCCGTATCGCCCGTGACTGAAAGCTTTGGACAGTCGGGAATTTTGGAAGAACCCCATTACACACGCCCTGCCGACTTCCGGGGCTGGGAAGTGCCCGAAGTGCTGCGCAGTGGCGACCACGCCAAGGTAGAGCGCTGGAGACAGGCTCAGGCCCTGCATCGCACCATTGCCCAGCGCCCCGACTTGATGGCCCTGAGGGGTCCGCTAACCCAGGCAGAGCAACGCCTGTTGGAAGAGTTCCCGCCAACCCCGTATCCTTCACACTTCACTATTTAAAGGATTTCCTCATGAAGACCACCGACATTGTTGACAACCAATACAAGCGCGACGACCTTCCAAAAATTGGTTCGGGCGACGAAGTAAAGGTTCACGTACGCGTGGTTGAAGGTGGCAAAGAGCGCATTCAGATTTTCCAGGGAAACATTGTTGCCATCACTGGATCAGGAATCGCCGAGTCGTACACCGTTCGTAAGTTGTCGTACGGAGTGGGCGTTGAGCGCACATTCCCATTGCACAGCCCATCGGTTGCAAAGCTTGAAGTACTGAAGCGCGGAGACGTGCGTCGTGCGAAGTTGAACTACTTGCGCGATCGCAAGGGTAAGTCTGCAAAGATCCGCGAAAAGCGCGACGACCAATAGTCGCCACTTTTCTGCGTCACTGCACACTTTGAATACAGACGACCTCGAAAATTTCGAAGCGGAGCGAGAGCTTCAGCTTGCACAGGAATATCAAGATGTCGTCAGCATGTTTCGCTACGCCGTAGAAACAGATCGCCGGTTTTATCTGGCCAACAATGTTGATGTGAAGGTTCTCTCAGAAGGACCTCGCCCAATTGTGGAAGTGAATCTGTCAGACGCATGGGTGTGGGACATGTACCGCAAGAGCCGATTCGTACCGAAGGTGCGAGTACTGAGCTTCAAAGACTTAAACATCGAAGAACTGCCTCCAAAAGATTTGTAGACGCACCGGTTACCAACACCGGAGTTGCTGCGCGGCGAAATGCGCGCGGCAGGTGGGCGGAAGAATGTGTTGCTCGCTGGTATGCACAGCACGGCTACACCGTTGTTGCACGCAATTTTCGTAGCAAGCGCGGCGAACTCGATGTGGTGCTGTTGCACGGAACCGAGTTAGTGGTGTGTGAAGTGAAAGCTCGCGCCAACAATGCGTTTGGTTTCGCCGCCGAAGCAGTGACGCCAGCAAAGCAGTTGAAAGTGCGTCGCGCAACGTTTGATTTTGTGGAGCACCTGCGCGTAAGTGATGCGGCGTTGCATGCGCGCATTCGCGCCACACGTTTCGATGTTGCCACCATGACTGGCGTGCAATTAGAAATGTTGTTTAACGCGTTTTAGGCAGGCGGTTGTCCCAGCACGCATAGTGCCAGTGACGTCGTAAGTCCACCGCATCGGCAGGCACGCACACGTAGTGGCCCATGCCAACGGGAATGTCTTGGTTGCAGCCGGGGCAGATGTACACCTTGTTGGCTTCATATGGTTGTACGCGACGCACGTCGACAACGCCGTACAAGCCGTCCCACATTGACACGGTCGTTATCCCGAAAACGCCCACAGCACGAGGGCAACAATGATCACAAACGCCGACCCCACAATGAGAAAGTCGCTGGTGCGCTTGACACGCTTGCGATTCGGATTGAAACCCATGTATTAAGTATCGTCTTTGTATGGAGACTCTCGAGGTTTTTCGCGAAAACGGCATTGTGACCGTGACCATGAATCGTCCGGCAAAGAAGAACGCCGCCAACGGCACCATGTGGGATGAGTTGCGCGACACGTTTAAGGAAATTGCCAACAACCCTGACGACCGAGTGATGATTTTGACTGGAGCCGGTGGAGAGTTTTGCAGTGGCGCCGACTTGAGCGATGGTGGTGCTCGTCGCGCGAATACTCATGCATTGGCCAGCATGCGCAACATCACCGATGTAGCCATGTCGCTTGCGCGCATTCCGCAACCAACTATTGCCAAGGTACGTGGAGTAGCCGTGGGCGCTGGTTGCAACATGGCGCTGATGTGCGATTTGGTGGTGTGTTCAGACACAGCGCGTTTCGCAGAAATTTTTGCGAAGCGTGGTTTGTCGCTCGACTTCGGCGGATCGTGGGTATTGCCACGCCGCATTGGTTTGCACAAAGCAAAAGAGCTCGCGTTGTTTGGCGACATCATTAGCGCGCAAGAAGCCGAGCGCATTGGCTTGGTGAATCACGTTGAGCAAGACGCCGAACTTGATGCTTTCGTTGATAACTGGGCAGCGAAGTTGGCTGCTGGCCCTCCAATTGCGTTGGCGCAATCGAAGCGCAT
>JALQUZ010000063.1 GCA_023263695.1 Ilumatobacteraceae bacterium | reverse complement strand
GACTGCATTTGACCTCGATCTCAGCAAGTACTCCCTTGGCTGGAGCGATGAAACCGAGTATGCCTTCAAGCCTGAAAAGGGTTTTAACAAGCAAGTGATCGAACAGATCTCGTGGTGGAAGGGTGAACCAAAGTGGATGCGCGACTTGCGTTTGCGTTCGCTGCAGAAATTTGAGCGCAAGCCAATGGCTCCGTGGTTCGACGTGAACATGCCAGACCTCGACTTTCAAGACATCTTTTACTACTTGAAGCCAGCAACTGCCCAAACCGATGAGTGGGAAGACTTGCCAGAGCAAATGAAGAAGACGTACGAAAAGCTTGGTATTCCAGAGGCCGAGCGTAAGTACCTTGCCGGCGTTACCTCTCAGTACGACTCGGAAGTGGTGTATCACCGCAACCGTATTGAGTTAGAAGAGCAAGGCATCTTGTTCTGCGACATGGACACCGCTCTTCGCGAATACCCAGACTTGGTGAAGCAATACTTCGGTTCTGTTATTCCAATGGGCGACAACAAGTTCAGTGCGCTCAACACTTCGGTGTGGTCGGGCGGCTCATTCATTTATGTTCCACCAGGTGTGGAATGCGAAATGCCATTGCAGGCGTACTTCCGTATTAACAGCGAAAACGCCGGTCAGTTTGAGCGCACGCTCATCATTGCTGACGAAGGTTCAAAAGTTCACTACATCGAAGGTTGCTCTGCACCGGTGTACACCAACGACTCGTTGCACTCTGCGGTTGTGGAAATCGTCGTGAAGCCAAGTGCGCACGTTACGTACACCACCATTCAGAACTGGTCGCCAAACGTGTACAACTTGGTTACCAAGCGTGCACGTGTTGAAGCAGAAGGCCACATGGAATGGATCGATGGCAACATCGGCTCCAAGCTGACCATGAAATACCCAAGCGTGTATCTCATGGGACCAAAGGCAACGGGCGAAGTGTTGTCGGTTGCATATGCAGGTGCAGGTCAGCATCAAGACGCCGGAGCAAAAATGGTGCACGCTGCTCCAGAGACTTCGTCGAAGATTGTGTCAAAGTCCATCTCTAAAGATTCGGGTATCACGACCTATCGCGGACTGGTGCGCATTGAAGAAGGCGCCACGAATTGCAAGAGCCATGTGCAGTGCGACGCGCTCATTCTTGACGATCAATCTGAAAGCCGCACCTTCCCGTATATGGAAGTGGGCGAGCGCGATGCACAAATTGGTCACGAAGCAACCGTGTCCAAAATTGCAGACGAGCAGTTGTTCTATTTAATGAGTCGTGGTCTTACTCAGGAACAGGCAATGGGAATGGTGGTGAACGGCTTTATCGAGCCCGTAACCCGCACATTGCCTATGGAATATGCGGTCGAGTGGAGCCGCCTCATTGAGCTGCAAATGGAAGGTTCGGTTGGCTGAGTAACACCAGCTTTTCACCGAGATACTGAAGTTATGTCCATGAGGTCGGAGTGCAAGAACTTTGAAAGCCGCACATATGCAAGCGGTGACACCGTTCGAAAATGCAATCTTGACCTAGCACCAGATGCGCCATGGCGTTGTCCGGACAGTTGTGAAAAGTTTGAGCCGCGCATGGCAGATGTTGCTTGGGCCCACGGTTCACTTGTTCCTCCGGCAACTCCAGTTGCGCCAGCAAGTTTGGACGACGGAACGGCAGCGGCCGTTTTAGATGAAGCAGAGTCAATCATTAATGCCGTGTTCGGGGAAGTAGTTGCCGACATGAATGACAAGCGCAAGAACAAAAAGAAAAATCGCGACAAAAAGAAAAAGAAGTAAATGACCACCGCACTCGCACTCCCCAGCACAGAAGAAGAAATTTGGCGCTACAGCCGAATTAATGAACTTGACTTGTCAAAGTTCGCTAGTGGCAAGTTGACGACAACTGTTGAAGGCGGCGAAGGTGTACAACTAACAGGCGCAACTGCAACTGCACTTGTTGGCGCTGGCATGCACGTGCAGCCAGACGTGTTTGCACAGTTGAACACCGACACACCAGATGTCATTGCATTGCAAATAGGCAAGAACAAGGTGCACTCACAGACCGTGGTTATTACTCACTCGGTAGACAAGTCGGGCGTTGTTGCTTACCCACGTTTGGTCATTTACGCAGCTGAAAACAGCGAAATCGTTGTTGTCGAGCGATTCACTTCTGCCGACAATGTGCATTCACTGGTTGTACCTGTAGTTGAAGTTCATGCTGCGCAATCTGCGCGCGTGACCTACCTGGCAATTAACGAACTGGGCAAGAACACATGGCAAATTGGACACCAAGTTGCAGTAGGCGAGCGCGACAGCAACGTGCGCTTGTTTACCGTTGCGCTTGGCGGCGATTACGCACGTATGCGCGCTGAAGTTCGACTAGTTGGTCAGGGCGCAAGTGCACAGCAAACCGCGTTGTATTTTGCAGATGGCACTCAGATGCACGACTTCCGCACCTTGCAGTCGCACGAAGCGCCACGCACGCATAGTGACCTGTTGTTTAAGGGGGCTGTGAAGGACACGTCGAAGAGTGTGTACACAGGCCTCATCAAGATCACCGAAAACGGCACGAAAACCGAAGCTTTCCAGACCAACCGCACACTGACGTTGTCGCGAGGTGCATGGGCCGAAAGCGTGCCAAACCTAGAGATTGAAACCAACGATGTGAAGTGCAGTCATGCCAGCACCGTTGGGCCAATTGACGATGATCAGCGCTTCTATTTGGAAAGCCGCGGAGTACCGCCAGAAATTGCTGAGCGCCTTGTGGTATTCGGCTTCTTTGACGAAGTTATCGATCGACTTCCACAGTCCGAGTTTCTTGCAGGTATTCGCGACAAAGTGATCGCAAAATTGGGAGGCACAAAATGAGTGCAGTTGCCGTTTGCAAGCTTTCTGAAATTGAATCGGGCAAAGTTCGCAAGTTCACCGTTGATGGTCGAGCAATTGCCGTTGTTCGAATTGACGATGCCGTGTACGCAATTGGTGACCGCTGCAGCCACGCCGATGTTTCGCTTTCCGATGGCGATGTGCTGTGCGATTCGAAAGAACTCGAGTGCATCAAGCACGGAAGCGCCTTCAGTCTTGTAACAGGTGTTCCAAACACGCTTCCTGCAACACAGCCAGTCCCGGTGTACGAGGCAAGTGTTGTTAATGGTGAAGTGTTGATTTCAGTAGGAGTAGCCAAATGAGCACGCTTGAAATTCGTGACCTGCAGGTGTCGGTTGGTGGAACACAAATCCTCAACGGCATCACACTCACGATCAACAGTGGTGAAGTGCATGCAGTCATGGGCCCTAACGGCGCCGGCAAGTCAACGTTGTCTGCCGCGATCATGGGCAAACCTGGATATGAAGTTGTGGGCGGCTCGGTGAAGCTCGATGGTCAAGATGTGTTGGCAATGCCAACGTGGCAACGCGCAGTTGCTGGCTTGCATCTGGTGATGCAATACCCAACCGAAGTACCTGGCGTAAAACTGAGTGAAGTTCTGAGTGAAGCGCTTGTTGCACGTCATGCAACGTTGCCTAACTTGAACAAGACCATTAACGAAGAAGCCGCACGCATCAGTTTTGATAGCGAACTGGTGAATCGTGCAGTCAACGTGGACTTCTCGGGTGGCGAAAAGAAGCGCAACGAAACGTTGCAGCTTGCCGTGTTGAAGCCAAAGATTGCCATCTTGGATGAGCTTGACTCGGGCCTCGACATTGACGCATTGCGCGACTGTGCAAAGCGCGTTGAAGACGCGACGAACGAGACTGGAATGGGCGCTTTAGTCATTACGCACTACAGCCGTTTGTTTGAGGAACTCAAGCCTGACTTCGTGCACATTTTGGCCAAGGGTCGCATCGTGAAGAGCGGTGGCCCAGAGTTGGCTGACGAACTTGAGCGCGACGGTTACGCCGCCTACGCAACTACTGCTCAGTAGCAGACTCTGGATTTTCGAGACTTTTCTCGGCACGAACGATTCTTGAGCCCGCATACAGAGAAGAAATTCCACACACAATTGCTGAGCAGGTTATGGCTAGCCGAATAGGTACGTAACTACCTATTAATCCAGCAAGTCCAGTTGACAGCAAAATTCCGCTTGTTGTGATTGAGGAAGAAGCGGCAAAGACTCTGCCGCGCTCGTCCTCTGGCGTATGGCGAACAATGATGGGTGTTCCAAAGGCGTGTAATCCTGTGAGGCCTGCACCATTTATCCAAAAAGCTGTCATTGCGATATACACATTTGGTGAGATGCCGTAAAGAAACATTCCTGACGCAGATGTGGCTGCGGAGATAATGAGACACGTTGTGTCTTTCATTGCAATGTGTTTACGACTTAATATAAAACCAGTTACCACCATACTTAGACCAAGAGTGGCCATAACTAGCCCGTATTGCGAGGCTGTTCCATGCAAAATATCAGTAATAAGAAATATTCCTAATACTTCATTTACTCCTGCGGACATATTGAATACAGCTAACAAAATGATTGAAGCAACGAGCACTGGAGCGCTTAGCAATTGTTTGAATCCGCGAATGGAGTCACCTCTTGTGATTTTTGCAAGACCAGGTTTTCTGTCATTTTGGAGGGTGGCTGCAAATATTCCGACAACGAGAAACGTCAATGCGTCAATGACTAACGCAATTGATGGCTCAAATTTTTGAACGAGGAAACCACCAATTCCAGATCCAAACACGATTGCAAAGGATCTGTGTGTCTGTATGAATGCGTAGGTGCGAGTTAATTCGTTTGAAGGAATGATTGTGGGAATAATGGCCTGCCATGCAGGTCCGATGATCGTTCCTCCCACGGCAAGCAAAAAAACAAACAGGTAGAGCAACACTCCTTGGGATACTGCCAAACAAAGTGCAATAAGAGTTTGAATCAAGGAGACGCTTGTGATGAGTCGCTTGACGGGATATCGATCGACAACTGATCCTGAATATGGTGCAAGAAGAATTCTTGAGAGCGAGTAGAGAGCAAAAATTCCGGAAATTGCTACAGGGCCAGAAGTCCGAACTCGAAAAAGTAAAGCGATCAGAGCCATCTCATCGCCCATTTCAGAAATAAGACGAGAGACTGCGATCACCCGAATGTCGCGAGGTCGTGAAATGAGTGTTGTCATCAAGTGATTCGCAACCTTTGGTTCAATAAAAAAGAGGGACGACCCTTTCGGGTCGTCCCTCCATTATTGACGAAATACTGAACTACAGAATTACTTGGTGAAACCAATCTTGGTGTAGTCAAGGCTGGTGAAGCCCCACGAACCCATATTGGCAATCTTGTTATCTGTAGCGGTCACATTTGGACGCTGGTAGGTGATCATGGAGTGACCAACTTCCCAAACCAATTTGTCAGCTTTGTTGGCAAGTGCACAACGTTTCACAGGATCGAGTTCCTGGTTGGCCTTTGTAAACAGGCTGTCAATTGCAGCGCTACCGATTTTGCCGTAGTTCTGTTCTCCCGTGGTTGTCAAAATGCCAGTTGCGCCAGAGATTGGGAAAACTCCACCAATCCATGAGAACACCGTCATTTCGAAGTTTCCTGGGGTGATGTACTTCGAGAAGAAGTCGGCAAGTGGCACCGTATTGATGGTCAAGGTGATTCCGGCTGGAGCCAACATAGCTTGCATCAATTGCGCCTCTTGAGCGCTCGTAGGAACACCTGAAGGAATGGTAATTGCAATCTTCAATTCCTGTCCGGCTGCATTCTTGCGAGGACTTCCTTTCCATCCAGCAGCGTTCAACATGGTGTTGACCTTCTGAAGGTTTTGTGTCCCGTAGATACCAGCATTGTTTGTGTAGCAGGCGAGGCCTTTCACAAACACGTGGTTGTCAAGCGAACTTGCTGTCGGGTCAATTGGTCCGATCATTGCTTTTGCAATAGTGCTGCGATCAATGGACATCATGATTGCCTGACGAATTGTTGGGTCAGCGCTAATTGCCGTTGCAGAACCAAATGTCATGTGACGGTAGTTAGGAGCTTTAGACACGTGTACTGAAACACCAGACATGTCCTTTGCGCGTTGATAGTTCGTAGCGTTCGGTCCAATGTCGATGTAGTCAACTTCGCCGTTGGCGAGAGCATCCAACTGAGTTGCTGGTGGAATTGCGCGGAACACAATTTTGTCAAGAACCGGCTTGTCGCCCCACCACTTCGGGTTTGGTACGAGAGTGACAGTTGAGCCTGCCTCGTCGGTTGACGAGTACTTGAATGGACCAGCTGTAACTGTTGGTGCAGTCAACCATGATTTGTTGAATGCATCTGG
>JALQUZ010000062.1 GCA_023263695.1 Ilumatobacteraceae bacterium | reverse complement strand
CTGAAATTCATATCCGTTCTCGCTGGGGTGAGATTGACTCCAATGGACATATGCGCAACGTCGCTTATCTTGACATTTCAGCAAACTCACGGATGGAGTTCTTTAATGCCAATGGGTACACCCTCACTGAGTTTTTTGGTGCAGGCCTTGGTCCTGTTGTACTGAAGGATGAAATTGAATACAAGCGTGAAGTCCGTTTAGCTGAAGATCTGACCGTAACGAATGAACTTGCTGGCATCAGCGAGGACAACACGCGGTTTATCTTTCGTAATCAATTCATTAAGGCAAATGGAAAGCTTGCGTGCAAGATTTCGAGCCTGGTGGCGTTCTTTGATCTGGCCACGCGCAAAATGATCGCGCCACCTGAAAACCTGATGAAGGCAATACTTTCGCTACCTCGCTCAGAAGACTTCAGCACGATTACTCAATAGTCAAAGGGTTACTGTGTGGTGTGACCACTTTGCCCCCTTGCCCCAAATGTTCCTGCGAATACACCTATGAATTGGGCGAGGTGTTGGCATGCCCCGAATGCGCGAATGAATGGTCGATGACCGAAGCTGGCGAAGAAGCAGGCGTAGACGGTCCATCTGAAATTCGCGATACAGCTGGCAATGTTTTGCACGATGGCGATTCGGTGCAGGTGGTGAAGGATCTGAAAGTGAAGGGTCGACCTACATCAATCAAAGTGGGAACAAAGGTGCGCAACATTCGTTTAGTACGCGATAACGGTGACCACGATATTGATTGCAAGATTGATGGCTTTGGTGCCATGTATTTAAAGTCGAGTGTTGTTCGAAAGGTTTTGTAACGATGGCAAAAATGACTCGCGCTTATCGGGTATTGAGTTTGACAGCGATTGCCACATTTCTTGTCTCTCTCGATTTGAGCATCGTTGTTGTAGCCCGTGGGAAAATTGAGGAAACGTTTGGTCACGATCAAGCCAACATCTTGGCGTGGGTGTTTTCTGCATATTCCATTGCCTATGCCGCAGGTTTGCTTACTGCAGGTCGCTTCGCTGATGTGTTTGGCCGCAAGCGGGCATTCTTGCGTGGACTCACCATTTTTAGTATCGGTTCGGTGCTGTGTGGAATTGCGCCCTCAGCGTTAATGCTGGTGCTTGCACGAGTTATTCAAGCAATTGGTGGAGCGCAGCTCACACCAGCATCCATTGCTTTGGTGTTGCCTGAATTTCCCGTTGAAAAGCGAACGCAAGCAATTGCTATTTGGGGTTCAGTAGGGGGCCTTGCCGCAGCAATTGGACCATCTGCTGGTGGTGTTCTGGTGGACTGGTGGGGATGGCGATCATTGTTCTTTGTGAACGTTCCATTCTGTATTTTCACGGTATTGATGGGCCGCAAAATTTTGCATGAAAGCAAAGACGAAAATGCCAAGCGCAAAGTCGATTATCCAAGCGTGCTATTCGGTTTCTCTGGAGTAGCACTTGTGGTGCTTGCTATTTCTCAGAGCGAAGAGTGGGGCTTCGTTGATATTCGAACTGGAATTGCATTTGTAGTTGGGTTGATGCTGATCGGTGGGTTTATCCGTCGATGCCAAATTGTGGATAGTCCATTGCTTGATCTTTCGTTGTTCAAACTTCCATTCGTCGTTGCATCAAACTTGTCTGGAGTGTTGTTCAGTATTGGGTTCATTGGCATGTGGTTGCTGAACACCACGTGGTTGCAGCAGGTGTGGCACTACAGCGTGGTGCGCTCCGGACTTGCAACATTTCCTGGTCCAGCAATGGCAGCATTTATTGCCCCTTTTGCAGGCAAATATGCAATGAAACTTGGCCACGCGCGAGTGTTGTTTTTGGGTTCAGTAATGCTCAGTTTTGGCACGCTGATGTTGACGCATTTCATGACCACTGAGCCTGCGTATATGACTCATTATTTGCCTTGGATGCTGGTTACCGGCATGGGGGTTGGTCTTTCAATTTCTACTTTGTCGAGTTCGGCAACTGCATTTTTGCCACCGTCAGAATTTGCTATGGGATCGGCGTTGAATACAACTACTCGCCAAATTGGTACAGCGCTCGGCTCAGCAATTGCATTGACGGTTGCTGCGCCAGCGTTTAAGCAGATTTACATGTTGGGAGTCCGCGCTAAAGAGGCCGCAGCTTCTGGCTCACCGTTAATTTGGACAGCAGAAACAGCAAAACTTGACCTGTCTGCGTATCACACAGCCTGGACGATCAATGGATTCGTGTACTTGTCTGCAGGAATTTTGATGATCTTGATTTATCGCAAGCCAACCGAAGCGCAGATGATTTCGGCAGGCTCAAAAATTACGTTCGAAGATTAAATTCGGCGATCTCCACCACGCGACGCTCATCGATTGAACGGTGAGCGGCAACTCCAAGAACCACTGACCACAATCCATCATTTACGGTTACCTCTGGTTTGTCATTGCTCTTGACAGCCTGAACAAACTTGGCAACTTCCACATAGCTTGCGCCAAAGTGCGCACCTGCGTAAGCGATTTCATCACTCATCGTTGCATCAATTTTTCGAAGTTCGCGACTTGTTCTATTGCCAACATAAATGTGTCCTGGGCCAGGAATGTGAGCTTCGGCTTTACCCAGACTGCCTACAACGGCAATCTCCTGTTCGTTTCTTCCAACTTCAGCAAACATGCTGAGATCAAGCATTGCGCGCATGTTGTTAGCGAATTCCACAATCACGTATGCGTTATCCAATATGTCGGAGCGCTCTCCATCATAAAACTCATCCAAGTGGTTCACGTCTTGAGCACCGCTAGCCATGACGCGCACAGGTGGGGATTGCGCAATCAAGTTCATCAGATCAAAAAAGTGACAGCACTTTTCCACCAGCGTTCCGCCCGTATTTCGCGAGAAGCGATTCCAATTGTTCACCTTTTTCAGGAATGGAAAGCGGTGCTCGCGAATGCTGAGCATCGTTATGGCACCAAGTTCTCCAGAGTTCACTACGTTGAGCAATCTCGCTATTGGTGTCATGTAGCGGTATTCAAGCCCCACCCAAGTGAGTGCAGTGCGTTGTTTGGCGAGTGCGACAACTTCTTGGCAGTGTTCAACCGTTGTGCACATAGGTTTTTCCACCAGAACAGGTATGTCGGTGTGCAAGATGTCGAGCAGCAATGCGTGGTGGGTGAAATTGGGTGAGGCGACAACTACCGCATCAACTTCGCCCGAACTCAACAGTTCACGGTGATCTCGAAATTCAGCAACGGAGTTGTCTGCCCCGAGTGCCATCCGTGCCCATTCGAGTGGTTCCTCATGTGGGTCCGAAATAGCCGTGACCAAAGCGTTTGGATTGGCAATCACATTGCGAATGTGTTCGCAGCCCATCATTCCTGTGCCAATTACACCGATGCGCGTCACCATGTCGCCACTTTAGGGCTCCACGGCTCGTAGCCTTGCGCTGTGACTAAGCCGATACAAATGGAGTTTGTACTTTCGGCATCGAATGTTGATCAATTGCCGGCATCCAAAGCGGAAATCGCATTAGTTGGTAGATCTAACGTCGGAAAGTCAGCACTACTCAATGCAGTATGTAATCGCAAAAGCTTGGCACGCGTGTCAAACACACCTGGCCGAACACAGCTCATTAACTTGTTTCAAACACCAACCGGTGGAACCGTGGTCGACTTACCTGGTTATGGGTATGCCGCTGTCTCTGGAAAACTCAAGCGCGGTTGGGAAAAGATGATCGTTGGCTATTTGAACGAACGCGAAGAACTCGACCTCATATTGGTATTGGTTGATGGAGCGATTGGTCCAACCGATTTAGACCTGATGATGCTCGAGCAATTGCGGGCGAGCGAGGTGGATTTCCAAATTGTTGCTACGAAGCAAGACAAAGTAAAACCGTCACAACGCGAAACGCGTAAACGTGACTTAGCGAAAAATTGTGCAGTTGACCCAAGCGAAGTGGTGTGGACCAGCTCGAGTACTCATGAGGGAATTGAAAAGGTCCGCTCAATTGTCAATCGCGTACTGAAGTAGATCGCTGTTTATTCCGTATGCTGTGCCTATGGAAGTTGAAATGATCGTCGAGATCCCACAAGGGTCACGCAATAAGTACGAAATGAATCACGACACAGGCGAGATTTGGCTTGATCGCACGCTTTTTACGGCTACGCAGTACCCGCTTGATTATGGCTTTTTTCCGAACACACTTGGCGAAGACGGTGACCCACTTGATGCATTGGTGTGGCTCAGCCAACCAACCTTTTCTGGTTGTCACGTAATGGTGCGACCTGTTGCCGTGTTTTGGATGTCGGACGAAAAAGGGCCAGACGCAAAAGTCCTCTGCGTCGCTTCGCACGATCCGCGTTATGCCGCGTACCAAGACATTGGAGATTTGCCAGAACATTTACTTGATGAAGTGGGCAACTTTTTCGAGGTCTACAAACTGCTCGAACCAAACAAAGACACCACGGTGAAGGGCTGGGAAGGCCGCGACGCTGCAACAAAAGAAATTCAAGAAGCGCTCGCGCGCTACAAGCACTAACTAAACAGCAGCAACTTTTTGTTTTTTGGGCCGTGGGTGCATGGTCGGTTTGGCGTCAATATCGCGAATGAATAGCGCTGCAAATAGCGAACCCATAAGTGAGATGACGATACTTCCGGCGAATGCGAAGTGAAATGCTCTGAGCGTAATTTCATGTGTTGGCTCGGTTCCACTGGACAAATGAATCAGTCGCGAATGAAACAGCGTGGCTAAAACAGCGACTCCGATTGCGGCTGATGCTTGTCGCTGCGTAGAGAAGATTGCCGAAGCGCGACCAGTATCTGACTTTGCAATGTTGGCGTATGTGGCTGCCTGCAAGGGCACAAACGCAAAAGCCATACTGAGTCCGCGCAAGAACATGAGCTCACGTATGGTCATTTGGCTTACCCCGAGTGTGACAAATACAAACGGAATGTTGGAAAGCGACACACACAACAACCCAAATGCAACTAGTCGGCGCGGTCCAACGGTGTGGTACAGCTTGCCAACAAATTGGCTGGCCAAAATCACGCCTACTGCCTGGGGGAATGTGGTTAATCCAGATTCGAGTGCCGAATAACCGAGCAGGGTTTGAAGGAACTGGGGAAGCAAGAACAAGAACGCTGCAAACGATGCATAGGACAACGTGTTCACAGCATTGGAGTTACGAAACATGCGGTCTCGATATAACCGAAGGGTCAACATTGGTTGATCAATACGCAGTTCAACAACGACCATCACGATGGTGAGAAATGCACCTGCTATGCCAGTAATGAGCACTTCAGTAGAGAGCCAACCTTTTTCTGGGCCCTGTGAAAGTGCATACAACATTCCTGCAAGTCCTGTTGCTGCAAGTAGGAATCCTGCAACGTCAAATTTTCCTGCTGTTGGCTCTTTGCTTTCACGCAAGTACATCGCACCGAAAATGAATCCGAAGATTCCAATTGGAACATTGACGTAGAAAATCCATCGCCATGACAGATTGTCAATTAAGAGTCCACCAAAAATTGGCCCAAGTGCAGGCGCAATGACAGTTGGAATGATGAGCACCGTCGACGCACGAGCTCGTTCTTCCTGAGGAAAAGCGCGGAACAACATTGCTGTGCCAACTGGTGTGAGCATTCCACCACCAACACCCTGCAAAATACGGAAAGCAATGAGTTCGCCAATGCTGTGAGCTTGTCCACACAAAATTGAAGCAGTGGTGAACATGAATAGTGCAAATAAGAATGTGCGCTTGGTGCCAATGCGATCACCGATCCATCCCGATGAAGGAATCCATACGGCAATGGAAAGCAAATAGCCAATGACTACCCATTCAATTCCTGCACCTGATGCGCGAAATGATTTTTGCAGTGTTGGAATGGCAACGTTGACGATGGTGGTATCCATGATCTCCATGAACAAGCCGAGCACAAAAATGACTGCTACCACCCACTTGTATTCGAACGGAAGTTTGCGAGTCATCGTGCGTACGTCACTCCGCCATCAACGATGACGGTTGAACCAACGACATAGTCACCGGCTCGAGATGCAAGATATATGGCTGCACCAGCCATATCTTCAGGTGTGCCGATGCGTCCAGCTGGTATTGCGGCTGAAATCGCATCACCGTGATCGCGTGCCACCTTGTTCATTTCTGAAGCAAAAGCACCAGGAGCAATTGCAGTTACACCGATGTTGTCCTTAATGAGACGAAGTGCCATGCGCTTTGTCATGTGAATGAGCCCGGCTTTGCTGGCGGCGTACGGATATGTCTCCATCGGGTTAATGGACACACCATCAATGGACGCGATGTTG
>JALQUZ010000061.1 GCA_023263695.1 Ilumatobacteraceae bacterium | reverse complement strand
CAAGTGTCATGTTGGTCGATGCAATTCATTCCTGCATCGCAGCAAAAGGAGCCTGTGTTCTCGTTCTTGCAGGAGGTAACTCCACAAATTCAGTAATGCGCTTTGCATTTCAATCTGACATCAATTGGTCACTGGTACATCTTGTGCTTGCTGATGAGCGTTGTGTTCAACATGGACACGCAGATCGCAATGATGTTGCGCTGAAAGCGCTCGTTGAATCTGTTTCACCCGTCAATCCTCCTGTCATTCACGGCATACCCGCAGAACTTGGTCCACATCTTGGTGCAGAGAAATTTGCTGAACAGTTAGCTGTAATTGGACAACCGGACATCGCGCTACTCGGTGTAGCTGACGACGGCCACATTGCAAGTTTGTTTCCCAATTCGACTGCCTTATCGACATCTGGAGATGCTGTATCTGTTACCGACAGCCCAAAAGAGCCTCTGGAGCGCGTTTCCTGTTCTTTGGCTTATCTCACACGAGCCACATACAGAATTGCCCTGCAAACAGGGCATAATAAGAGGGTTATTTTCGTGCGACTCCAGCAGGGAGAGCGACTTCCGCTTGCTTTATTTTCACCAACTCACTGGTTCATGGATTACAACGCGACTCGTTGATCAGCGTTGCGAACTGAGGACTCCATGAAAACAGTCATTTTGTGTGGGGGTCTTGGCACACGAATTCGAGATGTCGCTGATGATATTCCAAAACCAATGATTCGCGTTGGTGGCATGCCCATTATTTGGCACCTGATGAAATACTACGCATCATTCGGACACACAGAATTTGTTTTGTGCATGGGTTACAAGGGCGATGTCATCCGAGATTTCTTTATTTCAGCAATGTCTGCGAAAAGTGTATTGACCACTGTTGACACGAATACTGAACACGTACAATTTGCTGCATCTGACGAATTCGCAAACTGGTCAGTGACTCTTGCAAACACCGGTCAAGACGCAATGACTGGCGCGCGTATTTTTAAAGTTCGCGAATACCTAAACAATGAACCGTTTATGCTCACTTACGGTGACGGATTAAGCGACATCAACCTCGATTTACTCCTTGCATATCATCGCTCAAAAAACCTGACCGTCACCGTCACTGGCGTGCGGCCTCCAGCCAGGTTTGGTGAACTGCAAATTGGGTCTGACGGAATTGCAACTGGCTTTAATGAAAAACCCCAAGCCAGCGCGGGAATGATCTCTGGTGGCTTCTTTGTATGTGAACCCGCCGTGTTTGACCACATGAATAGTCAGGAAGATCTTGTGTTTGAGCAAGGCCCCATGCAGTCAGTCGTTCGCGAGAAGCATCTTGCTGTTTACCAGCACGATGGTTTCTGGCAATGCATGGACACGTTCCGTGATTGGCAGCTACTTAACTCAATGATCGATCAGGAAAAGGCGCCATGGAAAGTTTGGTAAGCGCACTCGAATCGTTCCGCGGAAAACGAGTGCTCATCACGGGCAACACTGGGTTCAAGGGTTCGTGGTTGAGTTTGTGGTTACACAACCATGGTGCAGAGGTTTTTGGCTATGCCCTTCCCGCGCTTCCCCATTCCCATTTCAACGATTTATCACTAGGTTCGCTCATTCATCATTGCGATGGCGACGTACGTGATCTTGCCAGTCTAAAAATGCGATTTGAAGAGGTTCAGCCACATGCTGTTTTCCATCTGGCAGCACAGCCACTTGTCCGCCTTTCGTATCGCGACCCAGTACAAACGTTTGATACCAATATCGGTGGATCGACGAATGTTTTGGAATGTGTTCGACTTACCGATTCAGTCCAGGCACTCATTTTCATCACCTCAGATAAGTGCTACCGAAATATTGAACAAGTAGCCGGATACACCGAAGACGATGTTCTTGGTGGCAGCGACCCGTACAGTGCTTCAAAAGGCGCAGCTGAGCTGGTGTTTGCTGCATATAACGCATCATTTTTCAACCAACGAGACGGACTCATCGCTGCCTCAGCCCGTGCTGGGAACGTCATTGGTGGAGGTGACTGGGCCGAGGATCGAATCATTCCGGACTGCATCCGCTCACTCCAGCAAAACACAGCAATAGTTATTCGCAATCCACACGCCACTCGACCGTGGCAACACGTGCTCGAGCCACTATCTGGCTACATCATGCTTGGCAGCGCAATGCTGAGGGGCAATAACAGTGTTTCGGGTTCATGGAACTTTGGTCCTCGCGAAGACGAAGTTCGATCTGTCAACGACGTGACGCGCGAGGTCATCAAAGTTTGGGGCGAAGGTTCGATCAAACTTGATGACAATCAAAATCATCCGCATGAAGCTACGTTGTTGCAACTCGATTGTTCAAAGGCTCGCACCGAACTTGGTTGGTCACCGCGATGGGATTTTCTCACAACTATGGATAAAACAGTTTCTTGGTATCAGTCAGTTCACCAAGGATCCAATGCGCTGTCAGTAACACAGAAACAGTTGGCCGAATACGAAAAGAGCAACCGTGATTGATGGAGTAATTATCACACCATTACGTCAGATCTTGGATGAGCGTGGCAAAGTCATGCACATGCTTAGGTCTACTGACGAACATTTCACGCAGTTCGGAGAAATCTACTTCTCCACAGTTTTCCCTGATGCGGTTAAAGCCTGGCACATTCATAAAAAGATGACGTTGAACTATGCCGTACCAGTAGGTCGCATCAAATTTGTATTGTTTGATGATCGCGAAGGAAGTTCAACTCGCGGTGAAATTCAAGAAATCTTTATGGGCCCAGATAATTATGTACTCGTCACTGTTCCCCCAATGGTGTGGAACGGATTCAAGGGAGTTGGACCAGAAGCTTCCCTTGTCGCGAACTGTGCGTCAATCCCCCACGATCCAGACGAAATTGACCGATGCGACCCAGCAGATACTCGCATTCCTTATGACTGGGCACTGAAGCACAAATGAGCACCACTGTCCTCCTGGTTGGAGGATTCGGAAATTTAGGTGGCCGAATTGCTGGGCATCTTGCAACCTTCAATGAATACGACATCGTTCTTGCGTCACGCAAGTACCAAACGGCACCAGATTGGGCGAAGAATGCTCAGACGATTCAACTTGATCTCACTGATCCATCAACGTTTTCAAACATTCCAAAATCAGTCAATTGCATCATCCAGCTTGCGGGTACAAACGATCTTGATTCAACACAGAATCCAGATCTCGCTCACAGTGTCACCACCGAAGGCACTACCGCGATCTTGAATCATGCGGTTCGTAATGGCATTGAACGATTTGTCTATTTTTCGACAGCACATGTTTATGGAGCTCCGCTGGTCGGAAATTTCACTGAAACATCGCCTACGAACCCAGTCCACCCTTACGCCACAACGCATTTGGAAGCCGAGTTGGCTGTTGCCGTCGCTCATGAGCAAGGCAAAATTCTGGGTATCCGTATTCGTTTGTCCAATGGATTTGGTCGTCCCATGACATACGAAGCTGCCGATTGGCGGACTTTGACGAGCGATCTCTGCAGACAAGCGGTGTTGGAAAAACGGATGGAGATGCGCACCGATGGACTTCAGGAACGCAATTTCATTACCAAAACCGATATTGCGAGAGCCGTTCGTCATCTGATTGAGCTTCCAAAAACTCAGGTAGGCAACGGTCTGTTCAATTTGGGTGGATCACAATCACAAACCTTGCTTGCAATGGCAAAGATGATCCAACAACAAGCACAGAAAAAGTTTGGTGTCGAAATTCCGTTACACAGGCCAGAGCCGACAGTTGCAGAGGCTCAACACTTGAATTTCGACATAACGAAGCTAACGAACACTGGATTTTTGCTCACCGAGGATGCACTTGGTGAAGTAAACGAGTTTCTCGACATGATTGAATTGCATCACCGATCATGAATAATTCTCCACTCGTTTCTATTGTCATACCGACATACAACCATGCACCAATGTTGCAGCGCGCATTATCGACTGTGATCGAGCAGACGTATCAAAACTGGAATGCGATAGTGGTAAATAACCATTCAACCGATAACACACTTGAAGTAGTAGCTGCATTTAATGACCCACGAATTCAATGCATCAATTTCCATAACAATGGAGTTATCGGCGCGTCGCGAAACGAAGGTATCGCACGTGCCACCGGTGATTACATAGCCTTTCTCGATTCAGACGACACCTGGTTTCCAACAAAGATTGAAAAATGTGTAGCAATGCTTAACAACGGATCTGACCTTGTTTGCCATGCCGAATACTGGATTGATGAAAAAGGAAAATCGCGGTTAGTTGCTTATGGCCCGCGCGAAGCCGCTACTCATCACAATCTGATTTATAAAGGTAATCGAATCAGTACTTCCGCAACGATGGTTCGCACAACATTGCTAAAAGAAGTAAACGGTTTTGATGTATCACCTGAATTGATTTCGACTGAGGATTACGACCTCTGGATCCGTTTAGCTGCAAAGTCCAATAAGTTCGCATTCATTGACGAACCACTCGGGGAATTCCACCGCCACGACAACAATGTCAGTGCAAACATTGAGAAGCACCTAACAGCCGAGTTAGCGCTGCTTGCAAAACACTTTTCTGCAAATACGCAATTGAGAAACATGCTTGCGCGACGTCGTCGAAAAGCATTGGCTTACTATGGCGCAGGACGATCACTACATCGAACGAGCAAGCATTTTCTTGCGTTAAAGAAATACGCCCGGTCATTGATCATTTGGCCTATTTCACTACGGCTATACGCAGCATTCTTGCTTTCGCTGGTGGGAATTTTTACGCCAAAAAGCAAGTAGCGTTGTAGGCATCGAAACCGAACGCGATATTCGATATTTTGCCTATGCGCGACATGCGCTTGCCGAGGCATTGCGGATCTGCAAATGCGGACCAGGCGACTTCGTTCTCGTTCCTGAATTCATTTGTCGAGACGTCCTCAGTTCGATTCACGCTGTTGGCTCTACCCCCGTCTTCTACCCAGTAGACCGCACGCTTTCTCCAACGAATTTGCTCGATGCCCAACGATGCAAAGCCATTCTTGCCGTTAACTACTTTGGCTTTGCTCAAGATTTAACACCCTTTCGTGAGTATTGCTTGCAAACAGGGGCCACCCTCATCGAAGACAATGCGCATGGCTTTCTCAGCAAAGACTCCGATGGGAACCTGCTTGGCACGCGAACTGGCCTTGGGATAACCAGCATTCGCAAAACCATTCGATTGATTAATGGTGCTGCACTTCATGTTTCTGGTAGCGAGAATTTGAGCCTTGTAGCAAACCAACTCAATTTTCAAGAAAGTCGGTTACCAAAGGGATTTGTGCTCCGCAAACTTTCGGCACAAATTCAGCGTTCAACAAGTGTTCCTGCACTTTCAGTTTTTCAATTTGCCATTCGCATAGCGCGACTCGTTACTACGGGATCACGTCTACCTCGATCCACTCAGGAAAGTGAGACCGAACTTCCGTCGCCAGCAGCTCCCCATAGCTCAGTTCTTAAACTCATTCAATCGCTAGAGCCAAGTACTGAAATTTTGCGACGTCAACAGCTCTTTAACAAAGTTCTCGGTCGGGTAAAAGATCTAGATATTGAACCGATTTTTCATCAGTTAGAAGTTGGTACGTCTCCTTATGGTTTTGCTTTCATTAGTGGCCGTTCCTCTGTGCAGCGAGTACAGAAAAAACTACGCGGACTTTCAGTCGAAGTGATCCGTTGGCCAGACCTCCCTGATGCAGTGAGCGTTGCCGATGATCACTTTTATCGCAACGTTTGGGTGGTCAATTTTCTATGAGTGCGAACTGGAATATTTTCGAAGGAGATGATCGCGCCTGGGACGAATTGCTCAATGATCTTGGACAGATCTGCGTTTATCAGTCGTCGAACTGGGCGCACCACAAATCTTCTTCGGGTTGGACTCATGTTCGAGTAGTCAAAACAATCAATAATTCGAAGCTTGCGATTCAGTTTCTGGTGCGCAGAGCGCCTTTCGGAATAGCGATGGCATGGGCCGCTGGCGGTTTTGGTGGAGACCTTGGGATTCTTGGTAAGGACTTTTCGTCGTCACTCAAGAAGCTTCTTTCAGTTCGATTCCTCTACGTCCGCTTCGGAATGATGATTGACTTCACACAAGACAAAGCTGCGCTTCTTTCAGAATCTGGTTTTACGAAGAGCACAAATCCAATAGGTGCGAAGCAAAGTATGGTGCTCAGCGTTCAAACAGATGAAGAAAAAATGCTGTCATTTGCCTCAAGTAATTGGAAGCGAAACTACAAACGATCGCTGCGCTCGGCGGCTGCGCCTTATGTCTGGA
>JALQUZ010000060.1 GCA_023263695.1 Ilumatobacteraceae bacterium | reverse complement strand
GATTGCTACAGGCATCGTGCCATTCCTCATTTTCTTCATCGCTGCCACAGCAGAACTCAATCGTCCGCCATTCGACTTAGTGGAGGCAGAGCAAGAACTTGTAGGTGGCTTCAACACCGAATATTCGTCAATTCGCTTCTCGTTGTTCTACCTTGCTGAATTTATGAACACGGTCACGATGAGCGCGCTGATGGTGACGTTGTTCTTTGGTGGTCCTCAACCAATTTCGTTTGGTAGCACCGTGCTGGATATTCCGCTCATTCCAAATGGTCTTGAAGGCTCAGTGTGGCTGTTCTTGAAGACGCTTGTGTTCCTTTACACGTATGTGTGGTTGCGCGCGACGCTTCCTCGTTTCCGCTACGACCAACTGATGGATTTTGGTTGGAAGGTGCTGATTCCTTCGTCGCTTGGATGGTTCATGTTGCTCGCGGCACAACGCCTAGGTCGTAACGAAGGATGGAACACCATCGTGGTTACCGGAGCTTCGGTGTTGGTGTTGATTGTTTGCTACGCGTTGCTGCAACGGTCGTTTGCAGTGAGCAGCAAGCAACGTGAAGCAGAAGGGTCGATGTTCTAATGGGTTACTTCGGAGGATTCATCATCACCGCACGTCAGCGCGGAGGCAAGAATCAAGTAACTACGCAGTATTCGGGCGGCCGCGTTCGTCGTCGTGCGTTAAAGAAGTCAAAGAATGGCGAAGTAAGCAAGCGCGCCGAAGTGATGGACGAAAAGATTCCAAAGCCTGAGCGCCTGCACGGTCGCCATGTTTTGAATCGTTACGAAGACGGTATGGAAAAGTGCATCGGTTGTGAACTGTGTGCAGCCGTGTGTCCTGCGAAGTGCATTCATGTTCGTGGTGCCGACAACAATCCAGAGAATCCGACGTCACCGGGTGAGCGTTTCGGTTGGATTTATGAGATCAACTACCTGCGTTGCATTCACTGCGACCTCTGCGTAGAGGCATGCCCAACTGAGGCCATTACAGAGTCGAAGTTGTTTGAGTTCTCGTTTACTAATCGTCAGGACGCCATCTATACCAAGGCCGAATTGTTGGTTGGCGATGATGGAATGCCACAGCACATGCCGTGGGAAGACTGGCGCCCAGGTGAAGACGTGAATACATCTGCGTGGATGCGTGCAACCGCACCTTCGGGAGATGCTTCATTTCAGGGAGTTGTTGGTTGGAGTGGCGAGCTTGGTTACGGCGTGCGCGCACCTGAAAAGAGTGACAACTAAATGGAACTCTTCGTATTTGTATGCGCATCGGTCATGGTGCTGGTCGGAGCATTGGGCGTGATCTTTCGCAAGCACCCAGTACATGCCGCTCTCAGCCTTGTGCTTACGTTGTTTGGAATTGCTGTTCTGTTCGTTGCTCAAAGCGCCGAGTTCCTGGCTGCCGTACAAGTCATTGTGTACGCGGGTGCAATTGTCATTTTGTTCCTCTTCGTCATCATGTTGCTTGGAGTTGACAAGGCGGAAAATCTTCAGATCGAGCCCCTTACTGGCCAACGCTGGATTGCCGGCGTTGTCGGGCTGGGAATGGTCGGGCTCTTAACGACAGCAGTCGTGAGTGGTTCTGATGTGTTGCGACTTCGCGGTTTAGGAATTGCAAATTCGGTTACCGGTGAAAATGCTGATGCAAATATTCAGCAGTTAGCTAATTCCATTTTTTCGGACTACGTGTTCGCTTTTGAAGTCACGTCGGTGCTGTTAGTTGTTGCAGTAGTAGGAACCGTTCTTCTTGCTCGCCGCCGCACTGGCAAGGGGATCGCGTGATGTTTGGATTAGTCGTGGTTCCAACACCAACGTGGTACTTGGTGCTTTCAGCCGTTCTGTTTTCAATCGGTGCAGTTGGCGTGCTTGTTCGTCGCAATCCACTCGTCATGTTCATGTGCATCGAGCTCATGCTTAATGCGGTAAACCTCACGTTCGTAACTGTTGGTCGTGCGATGTCCGATATCAACGGTCAAGCAATTGTCTTTTTTGTCATGGTGGTTGCTGCAGCAGAGGTAGTTGTTGGACTAGGCATCATTGTTTCCATCATGCGTCGTCGCTCTGGCGTCAACGTTGACGACCTCACGGAATTGAAGGGCTGATCATGACCAACGCATTGTGGTTGCTGCCCGCATTCCCGTTAGTTGGGGCTCTTGTCTTAATGGTGTTCGGTCGTCGTCTTGGAGAACCGCGCTCAGGCTGGTTTGCCGCTGCAATGCCAATCGCTTCATTCCTCGTCACGCTCACTGTGTACTTCGACCTGCTCTCGCGTCACTCCGAAGATCGTCATCAGGTCATCACACTGTTTTCGTGGATCCCTGTTGGAGCCCTTCATATCGATGTTGCGCTACTTGCAGACCCGCTTTCCATCACCATGGCGCTGTTCATTACCGGTATTGGTTCGCTGATTCACCTCTACGCCATTGGGTACATGCACGGCGACCCGAAGTTCTCGAAGTTCTTTTTGTACCTCAACTTGTTTGTGTTTTCCATGCTGATGTTGGTGCTTGGCGAAAACCTGCTTGTTACCTTCCTTGGTTGGGAAGGCGTAGGCGCTTGCTCCTACTTCCTCATTTCGTTCTGGCACACACGCAATAGTGCCGCGGTTGCAGGCAAGAAGGCGTTTGTTACCAACCGCATTGGTGACTTTGGTGTGATGACTGCAATGTTCTTGGCATTCAGCACCATCGGTTCGGTTTCATATTCATCAATTAACGAAGCGGCACACACTGGAGCATTGGCCCCGGTAACGGCAACAGCCATTGGATTGTTGCTTTTCGTTGGAGCATGCGGAAAGAGCGCTCAGCTTCCGTTGTACCTCTGGCTCCCAGATGCAATGGAAGGCCCTACACCAGTTTCTGCACTGATTCACGCAGCAACCATGGTGACTTCGGGAGTATTCCTGATGACGCGCATGAGCCCAGTGCTTCACGCTTCGTACGAATGGGCACCGATGATCATTGCTTGTGTTGGTGCTGCAACAGCCTTGTATGCGGCAACTATTGCGGTTGCACAAAATGACATTAAGAAAGTGCTCGCGTACAGCACGGTGTCGCAACTTGGTTACATGTTCTTGGCGGTTGGTTCGGGTGCGTACGTTGCAGCCATCTTCCACATGGTGACCCACGCGTTTTTTAAAGCGCTGTTGTTCTTGGGTTCGGGTTCGGTCATTCACGGCATGCATCACGAGCAAGACATGCGTCGCATGGGTGCATTGCGCAAACTCATGCCAGTTACTGCAATTACCTTCATCATCGGCTGGTTGGCAATTGCTGGTGTTCCTCCGTTTGCAGGTTTCTGGTCGAAAGACGAAATTTTGCTCTACGTGTTCGCAAACAACCGCGGACTTTATGTCGTTGGTCTGATTACTGCTTTGCTCACCGCGTATTACATGACACGTCAAGTGATCATGGTGTTTTACGGCGAAGCGAAATGGAAAGATCATGCGCATGACCATGGCGCACATGGCGATTTCGAGCCACATGAGAGCCCAAAGATCATGTTGTTCCCGCTGATTGTGCTTTCCGTATTGTCGGTAATTGGCGGTGCAATGCAATTGCCATTCACAAAGAATCTTCACTTCTTGGAACATTGGTTGGCTCCTGTTGTTGAAGAATCGGAAGCTGACATTCATCACACGTGGGCATATGAAAACAAGTATGTTTTGTTGGTGGTAGCAGTGCTCATTGCGGCAACGGGAATTGCTGCCGCATTTGCTGTGTATACGAAGAAGAAGGCAAAAGCTGTTGAGCCTCGCGTACTTGAGCAGGCATGGTTCTACGATGCTGGAGCCGCGAAACTTGTGGGCGGACCTGGTCGCGCAGCATTCAATGCGGTTGCTTGGGCAGATTCGCACATCGTTGACGGCGCAGTGAATGGCACTGCAACCTTGGTGCGAGGAATCGCGAGGCAAGTGCGCAAGTCACAAAGCGGTTTCACACGCGTGTATGCCGCATTGATGGCGGTTGGTGCAGTCGCACTACTTGCGTGGTTCTTGTATAGGGGAGTTGCCTGATGTCGATCCCAATTCTTACGCTGCTCGTACTGGTGCCACTCGCTGGTGCGATTGTTGCTTCACTGATGGCAAAATCAAGCGAGTCAATGGTTAAAAACGTTGCCTTGGTGAGCTCTATCGCCACTGGTTTGCTGAGTGTCTGGATGCTGATCAAGTTCCCGACTGGTTCGGCTGGTTTCGAGTTTGTTTCCAAGCATGCATGGGTCAGTGAGTGGGGAATCTCTTGGCACTTAGGCGTTGATGGAATTTCGCTCTTCCTTGTAGTGCTCACAGGAATTTTGTTTCCGCTTGTCATTGTGGGAATAGATCCGCATCACGATCACCAGCAGTACTTGGTGTGGATGTTGGTACTTGAAGCAGGCGTCATGGGTAGCTTCCTCAGCCTTGACCTGTTTCTCTTCTTCGTGTTTTTCGAAATCGTGCTCGTGCCGATGTATTTCCTTATTGGCAAGTGGGGTTACGACCAGCGCGTGTATGCCGCAACAAAGTTCTTCATCTACACCATGGCTGGTTCAGCGTTCATGTTGGTGGGAATTGTCGCTACCGCATTTCTTGCACGACGCGATATTGGCCACCTGTCATTCGACCTCATTGAAATTGCAGAGAAGTCGAATTTCGCTGCGGGTACCGGACGTTGGCTATTCGTAGGTTTCGTCATTGCATTCGCCGTAAAGGTGCCGTTGTTCCCATTGCACACGTGGTTGCCAGACGCGCACACGCAAGCACCTACTGGCGGTTCGGTCATTCTTGCTGGCGTGTTGTTGAAGATGGGCACCTACGGCATGTTGCGCTTTGGTGTGTATTTGTTCCCTGAAGCCGCAGTGTGGGCAAAACCGGTTCTGTTGACCTTGGCCGTTATCGGAATCATTTACGGCGCAATCGCCGCCACCATGCAAAAAGACTTGAAGCGCTTAGTCGCGTACTCGTCTGTTGCTCACCTTGGGTTCATTGTGTTGGGAACGTTTGCGCTCACCAATCAAGCAATTACCGGTGGTGTCATGCAAATGGTGAACCACGGAATTTCCACCGGCGCATTGTTCCTCATGGTGGGAATGATCTACGAGCGCCGCCACACTCGCGTAATTGCAGAGCTGAAGGGCATCCAAGCAGTCGCGCCAATATTTGCCGGGTTCTTTACCTTGATCATGTTGTCGTCCATTGGCCTACCTGGTTTGAACGGATTCGTCGGTGAATTCCTGGTGCTCATAGGTTCATTCGCGACGGCTCGTTGGTGGGTGGTTGCTGCAACAACCGGAGTCATTCTCGCGGCGTTGTACCTACTGTGGGCTTACCAGCGCGTGTTCCATGGTGAGCCAGACGAAGCCAATAAGTCGTTTGCCGAAATCACTAAACGCGAAGCAATGCTGTTGTCGGTGTTTGTTGCCGCAATTGTTTTCACTGGTGTGTATCCAAAGCCAATGCTCAATCGCATTGAGCCAAGCGTGAAGTCACTGCTTGAACATGTTGAGTCTCATTCGAATTACAAGCAACCAGAAATCAAGGCAGGCGAATGATGTTGGCTGCAAATATGTTCGTTGGCCCAGCAATCGACTGGTTCAAAATTACGCCGCTCCTCTTCATGCTCGGTGGCGTATTGCTATTGATTCTCACTGGGGCACTCACGCCACCTTGGAAGCGTGGCGCTTACGGAGTTGTTGGAGCGTTTACTGCAGCTGGTTCAGCTGTATGTACGGCAATGTTGTGGCGCGATCTTGGTGAAGGCAACCCGTCATCGCTACTGGCAAACGCGTTGTCGTTCAGCAAGTTTTCACTGTTTGCAACATTCAGTATCGCGATTGCTACGTTGCTTGCAATTTTGGTTACTTCGGGATTCCTTGTTCGCGAAGGAGAAGACGGTCCTGAAGTATTTGCTCTCATTTTGTCCGCTGCTATCGGTGGCATGGTCATGGTGCAGGCAAACGATCTGATTGTCATGTTCCTTGGCCTCGAAACATTGAGCCTTGCGTTTTATCTATTGACAGCTAGTAGCCGTGGTCGCTCGGCAAGTGGCGAGGCAGGTCTGAAGTATTTCGTGCTTGGTGGCTTTGCGTCGGCCTTCTTCCTGTACGGAGTTGCATTGGTATTTGGTGCAACGGGCTCAACCAATATCGAAAAGATTTCGGCAAGTCTTTCGAAAGACACTGTTCTTGGTGGCACGTCGGCAATGTTGCTCGCCGGCATCGCATTGCTTCTTGTTGGTTTCGGTTTCAAGGTGTCGCTTGTTCCATTCCACACCTGGACTGCAGATGTGTACCAAGGTGCTCCAACCCCAATTACAGCGCTCATGGGTTCGGTTGGTAAGACTGCTGCATTCGTTGCCCTCATTCGCGTGTTCACGGTGGCGTTATCCAGTCGGTCCGATGACTGGCGTCCGGTAGTTGTGGTTCTTGCGGTATTAACACTT
>JALQUZ010000005.1:11585-53313 GCA_023263695.1 Ilumatobacteraceae bacterium | reverse complement strand
CCTAAATCGGTGAAGAGATCAATGCTTGTTTCAGTCGCGTCTGCGACAATCCACGATTGTGTGAAAACTGTTCCATGAGCAGCGTGGGGTGGCAGGGTGAGGGGAAGTTGATACTCAACATTGTCAAAACGCACCATGCCAGATCTGACGCGACCGGCGTATGGAGCCATTGGGTAGCAGCCCCACGTGAGTGCTGTGGCGTCTGGATGGTGGGTGATCAGTACTTCTTTGTTGAGAATGCGTAACGAAGTAAGTCGTCCACCATGATTTGGGTCCACACAGACGGATGCACTGTTGTTGCTCAGTGTGAAAACCACGCTTGGATTCTTATCATTTACCATCAACTGAAGAATTCGGCTTTGGGGGAACTAGCCTGTCGTGCACAAAGGAAGTGCAGTTTCGGGTCGCTAGCTCAGTTGGTAGAGCAACGGACTTTTAATCCGCAGGTCCAGGGTTCGAGCCCCTGGCGACCCACCATTGGTTATTCGTCGACAGCGATAGTAAGTATCTAATTTCAAGATACTTACAGCTCTGCTATCACGGTTCACGATATAGGTGCGATACTGGTCGCATGTTCATCCCCCTCATTATCGCATCGGGTGTTTTCACCCTTGCTCACCGCCTGGTCATGGCATCTGTTGACTCGTTCAATGGATACGGCGACCAAGGCCCAGACTTTCGTCTTTAATCCCTCAATTCGCCAGATGTCACCGACATCTTGGTGAATGAACGGCGAGACTGTACGTAGTGAGTACAGACGAGTCAGTAGTCAACCAGTTAGATCTTTCGATCACCGGCATGTCCTGCAACGCATGTGCAATGTCGATCGAAAAAGGACTGAATGCGCTTCCCGGAGTGGAAGCAACAGTGAACTATGCAACTGAATCTGCCCGCGTGGCATTTGATTCAACTGCTGCAGACGTAGCGACATTTATTGCAACGATCGAAGGACTTGGTTACGGCGCGCGCACGCTGGCCGAAACTACGCCAGACATGCTGGACGCCGAAGTCCGTGAACGCGTGTCGATGCTGAAAACACGTTTGATGGTGTCTCTCGTGCTGGCCGTACCTGTTGCTGTGGTGTCGATGTTTATGGCACTCCAGTTCAACAATTGGCAGTGGTACGCATTGGCGTTGTCAACACCAGTAGTGACATGGGGTGCGTGGCCGTTCCATCGCGCGGCACTCATGAACGCGCGCCATCGAAACACCACGATGGACACGCTGATTTCACTGGGCATTGTTGCTGCAACTAGTTGGTCGCTATGGGCTTTGATTTGGGGTGGTGCAACCGATGATCACCACATGGCTGGCATGGTTGAATCGCCGCATGTGTATTTCGAAGTAGCTGTTTCAGTAACCGTGTTTTTGTTGGCTGGTCGATACTTCGAGGCTCGCGCAAAACGACGAGCCGGCGATGCGCTTCGCGCGCTTCTCGCGCTCGGTGCACGCAATGCAACGGTGTTGCGTGACGGAGAAGAAGTGGTGATAGAGGCGGCGCTCATCAAGGTGGGCGATTTGATTGTGGTACGTCCAGGCGAAATCATCGCAGCAGATGGAATTGTGCAAGACGGCGAGTCCACTATTGATGCATCAATGCTTACGGGTGAAAGCGTTCCTGTTGATGTTGCAAAAGGCAGCAAAGTAACGGGAACAACAGTGAACTTGTCAGGCAGGATCATTGTGAAGGCACGCAGAGTTGGTGCCGATTCAACATTTGCGCAAATGACGAAACTCGTGCGTGATGCGCAATCCACGAAAGCGCCGGTGCAGCGCTTGGCCGACAGAGTGAGCAGTGTATTTGTGCCCACAGTGATTGCAATTTCTATCCTCACCTTTATCGGCTGGTATGTGCTCGGTGACAATGTCAATCGCGTTGCGGATTCATTTACTGCAGCAGTTGCGGTGCTCATTATTGCGTGCCCGTGTGCGCTTGGTCTTGCAACGCCAACCGCATTGATGGTGGGCAGTGGTCGCGCTGCTCAGATGGGAATTGTGATTAAGGGTGTAGACGTTTTGCAGAGCACTCGTCGTATTGACACGGTGGTGTTTGACAAAACGGGAACAGTGACAACTGGCGTTATGCAACTGATTGATGTGGTGTGTGCAACTGGCGTTACTCGAGCAGAGGTTCTTGGTTTTGCTGGTGCATTAGAGCATGCAAGTGAACACCCGGTCGCGAAAGCCATTGCCAATGCTGCCCGCGCTGAACTCGGAACGCTTGCTGGGGTTGGTCACTTTGAGTCGATTGCGGGCATGGGAACTGTTGGTGTTGTCGACGGCAAGCGCGTGATGGTGGGTGGCGAACCATTGTTTGAAAAGCAGCTCACCATCGTGTCAAAAGACATGAAAGACGCCTTACACGCCGCTCGCAACTCTGGCAATACTGCAGTGCTCGTTGCCTACGACGGTTCGGCAAAGGGTGTGTGCGTTATTGCCGATCAGCCAAAACAGCACAGCGCAGAAGCCATTGCCGATTTACGCAAGCTTGGCCTAAGGCCGGTTTTGCTAACAGGAGACAATCGGGCGACTGCCGTTGCCGTAGCCGAGCAAGTGGGTATCGATACCGACGAACAGCACGTAATTGCAGGTGTTCTTCCCGCAGAAAAAGTGCGTGTTGTTGCCGACTTGCAGGAGCGCGGTTACGCGGTTGCCATGGTTGGCGATGGCGTGAATGATGCTGCTGCGCTTGCGCAGTCTGACGTTGGCATTGCTATGGGAACTGGCACCGATGTTGCCATGAATGCAAGCGATCTCACCATTGTGAGTGGCGACTTGCGCTTAGTTGCAGACGCCATCTTGTTGTCGCGCGCAACCTTGCGAACAATTAGCGCAAACGTGTTTTGGGCATTTATCTATAACGCAGCAGCCATTCCACTTGCCGCGCTTGGGTATATGAATCCAATGTGGGCTGGCTTAGCAATGGCATTTTCTAGTGTGTTCGTAGTAAGTAACTCGTTACGGTTGCGCACGGCAAAACTTACGCCGCACACTGCGTTCGTTCACGCAACTCGATAATTGCTTTGCGCCGCCAGGTGCGAACGGTGCGCACGCACACTCCCGCTTCAGCAGCGATGTCTTCTATTGTTTCGCCACTACTTAATCGCATGATGAGCTGCAGCGGGGCACTACGAATTCCACGCTTCACAGCATCGTGAATGATCTGAGCAAGTTCGACATTCGGTTCAATGGTTTCTTCATCAAGTGAAACAAACTTTTCATCTACGTCATCGGTCCAGCTTTCAACTTCTAAACGCTTCAGACGAGCGTTGCGAACAAATGCGAAGTACTCGGTGTCGCGAACGAGGTTTGATGCAATTTTTGCTGGTCGACGATCGACTGGATATTGACGAATCAAGATCCATGCCTGCCCAAGGATTTCATTAAATGCTGCATTGAATCCGCCGTTCACGATGTGTCCGCGTCGTCCTGCAATAGCAATGAGTGGAGGAAGAATTCGCTGTAACACAATTCGAGCCGCTAATTCATCGTGGGCTGCACGCTTTACCAGTGCAAACAGAAATGCATCGCAGTTTTCATATTTGGTATCAATTCCGTATCCGGCACGAAGAAGCACTTCATCAAGATGATCAAGTGGACCGCCAGGAAGATCCCATCGATTGATGGTTCGTAGCGTTCGAGGTTGAGCGGCGATGGCTCCCCATTCCGTGACGAGTTTGCGAACCAGCGGTGCAGAACCCGCAGGATGGGTGAGTGACGGACGTGAATGAGCTATTTGTGTTGTGGTCATGCACAGGATCATCAGAAATGTGGGTCACCGAGGGTCTCACTCGCAAACTCACTGAAAGTCTCACTGCACAGTAAAAACCCTGTCAGTATTGGGAAATGCGCATTACCTTGCCGTCAGGAACCTCAGCTGAAATTGACACATCGGTAACCAATCCAAAGATGGGCCTGGTCATTGCTCCAGATATTTTTGGACTTCGACCACTGTTCGCCGACCTCGTTTCACGGCTGGCAAACGAATGGCAGATGGCGGTTATTGCAGTTGAACCATTTCCAGGCAGAGAGTTGTCGCCAGATGTGAATGAACGCTTCGCCGAAATGGCCAAATTGGACGATGAAATTCATCTACGCGATCTCACTGAAGCTGCCGATGCTCTCGGAGTCGATCGTGTTGGCCTGATCGGGTTTTGTATGGGCGGCATGTATTGCTTTAAAGCGGCACGAAGCGATCGCTTTGCAAAGATCTCAAGTTTCTATGGGATGATTCACGTTCCTGAAGGGTGGCAGAGCACAACGCAAGGTGACCCGATGGAATACTTGTATGCAGGTCACCCCGAACGAGTTTTAGCAATTATTGGTGCACAAGACCCGTACACGCCACCCGAACAAGTAGCTGAGCTTTTTGAAAGTGGAGTAACGGTATGTGAATACCCACACGCGGTGCACGGTTTTGCCCACGATGCAACACGTCCTGCGCATCGAGCCGAAGACGCTGCCGATGCATTTGCTCGCACCCATGAATGGCTGCTTGCAGAATAATTAACTAGCGCGAATTTCCATTCGGTCACGCATCAAAATTTTGTAACGACGATCATGTTGTTCTAGCCAACCAAGACGAATGAAACTTGCGATTGCTTTGTTGACGCGCTCACGTGAAGCGCCAACCATACCGGCAAGTTCTTCTTGGGTTACAGGCAACACGAACTCGTTGCTTCCACTTGAAAGTTCGAGCAAGCGCTTCGCGGTCCGGCCGGTGACATCGAGGAACACGCTGTCGGCGAGTACTTCATCCATGGTGCGCAACCGAGTGGCGAGCAATTTAATAACTCCCAACAACATGGTTGGGTTTGCTTGCATTTGTTCGCGAACAGGTGCGTAAGGAATGCGCAGTACCGAGCTTTGTTCAATTGCACGCGCCATTGCGCTACGAGGACCTTCGTCGAGCATGCCGAGCTCGCCAAACAAATCACCCGACTCCATGAGAGCAAGCATGCTCTCGCGGCTGTCAAGAGGCTTGTTGCCAATAGCAATGGCGATGCGTCCACTGAGTACAACAAACAATGCGTCAGGAGCGTCGCCTTCATTAAACAAGACATCGCCGCGCTGAAGGTTCTGCGTCTTTGCTTGAGCGCAAATCAGCGAAAGCGCACTTGTTGGTGTGTCTGCAAAAAACGACGTATTTGCGAGAATTTCTTCGTGTGTCATGCGAACTAAGACGGTACTACCCTAAATGAACGTGACAACCGTGCCGAATGAAATTGTTTGGACAATTGTGGTTGCCGCAGGCTCTGGCGCTCGTTTTGGTGGCCCAAAACAGTTTTCGATGCTGGGTGACAGGCGAGTTTTGGATTGGTCGGTAGAAACCGCAGGCAGTTCCAGCGCGGGAGTAGTGGTCGTACTTCCAGCCGCCGATGCAGAACGTGAGGGTGGCATTGCCGGCGGTGAAACACGAAGTGAGTCGGTGCGATGCGGTCTTGCTGCTGTTCCACCTGATGCGACCATTATTTGTGTGCATGACGCAGCACGGCCTTTTGCCAGCGCGCATTTGTATCGAGAAGTCATCATGCAAGTACATGCCGGCGCGGAAGGCGCGATTCCTGCATTGCCGGTGACAGACACCATTAAGCAAGTGAATTCTCAAAATATTGTTATCGCAACTCCAGATCGGTCTTCGCTTGTTGCCGTGCAAACTCCACAGGCATTTCGGGCATCGGTATTGCGTTCAGCTCATGCATCATCTCCAGAAGGTACAGATGATGCGACACTGGTTGAGGCAATGGGTAAAAAAGTTGTCGTTGTCGCTGGTGAAGCAATAAATCGCAAACTCACTGCGCCAGAAGATCTTGAATGGGCGCGCGCAATGGCGCGCACTGAGGCATAGGAGTACATCATGGCGATACGTACACGTGTGGGGCAAGGTTTTGATATTCATCGTTTCGTTGATGGCCCAAGCGATCGCGTGTTGGTGTTGGGCGGAGTGAAATTTCCAGGTGAAAAGCCACTAGCAGGACACAGTGATGCAGATGTCATTGCACATGCAGCCGCTGATGCACTGCTTGGTGCAGCAGCCCTTGGCGACATCGGTATGCATTTTCCTGATACCGATCCGCAGTGGGCTGGCGCGAATTCGTTGACGCTGCTTGCACACGTTGCCAAGTTGGTTCGGAATGCAGGCTTTGATATTGGCAATGTTGATTGCAGCATTGTGTGCGAGAAGCCAAAGATTGCTCCACATCGTGAAATTATGCAGAAGTTATTGTCTGAAGCTGCTGGAGCGACGATCACCGTAAAAGGTCGGCGCGCTGAAGGGCTTGGCGCATTAGGTCGAGAAGAAGGAATTGCCTGCTGGGCAGTTGCAGTCATTGAAAGGACTCAGGCATGAAACCCCGAAGCACAGGCGGTGGTCGCGGACCATCTCGCGGAGCACCACGAGGAACGAAAAAACATCGCGGAGGCAGGCCGGCTCCGCGCGAGCATGATGGCCCACGTGCGCCACGCCCAGATAAGCACAGCCTTGGTGGTTCGCAAGTAGAAGGTCGCCAAGCAGTTCGCGAATTACTGATTGCGCGTAAACGCAAGGCCTACGAAATTTTGATTTCAAATGATCTGGACAAGAACGACATCATTGATGACATCATCGAATTAGCAAACGATCAACGTGTTCCTGTTCGTTACGTTCCACGCAAAGACATCGAACGCGAAGCACGAAGCGAAGCACCGCAGGGAATCATTGCCACGGCAGCGGGAATTCCTGAAGTGGAAATTGGCGATATTTTGAAAAATGCTTCGCCAACACGCAAACCGTTCTTTGTTGCCATTGATGGTGTTACAGACCCTGGCAACCTTGGTGCAATTTTACGCTCATGTGACGGTGCTGGTGTAGATGCCGTTGTGCTTCCGCGTCATCGTGCAGTGCACATCACTCCAACTGCAGCAAAATCTGCAGCAGGTGCAGCAGAGTACGTTCCGATGTGCATTGTTGGCGGACTGCCAACTGCACTGAAGCAACTGAAAGACGCTGGGGTGTGGATTATTGGTCTGCATGACGCTGCAGATAAGAACATCTTTGAGATGGGGTCGCTTGCGACTGAGTCCGTGTGCCTCGTACTTGGCGCAGAGGGCCCTGGATTATCGCGATTAGTTCGAGAACGCTGTGATTTATTGGTCAGTATTCCAATGCTGGGAGCGTTGTCGTCGCTAAATGTGTCGGCAGCTGCGGCATTAGCCACATATGAAGTGGTGAGGGCACGCACAACGAAATAGCCAAACGCCCGTAGCATTGAGGCGCTCAATGAAGTACGCCGGGTTAGCTCAGGGGCAGAGCAACCGCCTTGTAAGCGGTAGGTCGTGGGTTCAATTCCCACACCCGGCTCTGAAATACCGACCATGACTCAATCGGTATGCCCAAGACGGGTACGGTAAATGTATGAGTCAAAACGCACGTCGCCCTCGCCGTGGACCAGGTTCCAGCGGTTCCAGCCTCAACTCAACGATGTCGATCGTTGTCGCAGCAGTAGCCGTATTGCTTGGCTTCCTCATTTTGCGTGACATCGGTGGTAGCGACTCGTCGTCTTCAGTTGCGCCCGTGGATTCTGTGACCAGCGAAACTGTCGTTACTGAGACAACTCTGGTTGACCCAGCAGTTACCGAGACAACTTTGACGCTCACTGCATTCAAGGTGCAGATTGCGAATGCATCCAAGGTGTCAGGTAGCGCAGGCGACCTCACTACACAACTTCAGGGTCGTGGGTTTATCGTTCAGCCAGCAATCAACACCGACGCTGCAACTCCAAAACAAACCGTAACCATTGTGTACTACAACCCATCGAGCGAAGCAGCAGCGGCGCTTGTTGCAAGCACGCTTGGTGGCGTTGCAACGGCTCCAATGCCTACGCCAATTCCAACGGAAACTGGAAACATTGGTGAAGCAAGTGTGTTGATCCTGCTTGGTACTGACCTCGCTGGTAAACCACTTCCTGCAGCAGCAGGCTGATTAACGCTTCGCGAGTAGTTCGCGAGCTGCTTTTTCAATACACGTCAAAGTTTGTTCCATAGCTGCTTGCTGGCCATAGGTCTCCACCAAACTGATTGCTTCAATTCGTGATCGTTGCTCGGGTTGAGCGTCACCGCAAATAACGAAAACAGGCTTTTTGGCTTTAATTGCAAGATGTTGCACTCCACCGACAACTTTGCCGTTAAAGCTTTCCTCATCGAGGAAACCTTCGCCGGTGATCACTACATCGCAATTATTGATGTGTTCGTGAAGGCCAACTTCGTCAGCAACAATGTCAAACCCGGGCACGAGTTTTGCACCAAGAGCTGCAAGCCCGCCTGCGAGACCACCAGCGGCTCCAGCTCCTTCAATTTCTGAAACATCGACACCAAATTCGTCTTTGTATGTTTGCACCAATGCATGAAGCCGTGAAGTGAGAAATTCGATTTGTGCAGGCGACGCACCCTTTTGGGCACCAAAAAGTTTGGCGGCATCAGTGAATTTTGTGCGCACATCACACGCCACAAGAAATTCCACGCCACGCAAGCGTGCTGCGGACTTAATGGCACGAATGGCGCCAAGGCCTCCGTCCACAGTTGCGGAGCCTCCAACACACACAATGATTCGCTTTGCTCCGTCGTTCAGCGCAGTGTCGATGAGTTCGCCGGTGCCAATGGTTGTTGCAGCGACGACGTCATTCTTCGACTTGCCTCCAACCAAAACGAGGCCAGAAGCACGCGCCATTTCGATGACCGCAACGTCTCGGGACAGGCGCCATTGTGCATCTACGGGTTGGCCAAGAGGGTTTGTTACACGATTGGTGCGGTTTGGACCGCCAAGAACTTCAAGTGTTCCCTCGCCGCCATCGGCAATTGGTAGTTCGATGCATTCATGACCGTTTTCCCAACAAGCATGACCAATTGCTGTAGCAACTTGAGCCGCGGTTGCGGTTCCTCGAAATTTATCTACAGCTGCAAGTACACGCATGCCTCATAGGTTAGGTTGCGCGACCTAACATGACCTTGATGTATCTACGAGGAAGACTCCAATGGTCACTTCTCGTTGTTTCGCTGGTGAGCGGAATTATTGCCGTCATGTTGTCTCGTCATGACAGTGGGAATTCAATTCCTGCAATAACCACAGTGGAATCAACGATTCCACAAACGACAACCACCGTGTATCAGGAACCGGTGTATTACACCGTTGAGCCTGGAGATTCGCTCTTTGGAATTGCTGAAAAGTTTGGACTCAATATGGCCGAACTGATGAACATTAACGGCATTACCAACCCCGATCGGGTTGATGCTGGTCAGCAATTGAAGTTGCCGCCTGCTACAGGTTTTGTTGCAGTTGCGGGCTCGACAACAATGTTGCCGTAATTATTTTTGCGATTTGCGATACGTTGCAGCGATTTGTGCAATATCACGCATGATGCGAGCAATGTCAAAATCTTTAGGCGTATAAATAGCGCTTACACCACTCGCCAATAGGTTTGCGCGATCGGATTCTGGAACGATTCCGCCTAGTACCACGGGAGCGGTGACTCCAACTGCACCAAGTTCGGCAATCACATCGGGAACAAGTTGCAAGTGTGAACCAGACAAGATGGAAAGACCAACAACGTCTGGGTCTTCGTCTCGCGCAGATGCTGCAATTTGTGCCGGCGTTAGGCGGATGCCCGAGTAGACCACTTCCATGCCGGAGTCGCGCGCGGCAACCGCAATCTGTTCGGCGCCACTGGAATGTCCGTCAAGGCCCGGTTTTGCCACCAAGAATTTTGGCGGCCCACCTGGAATGGTGCGCACAAATTCGGCAACGTCGGCAAGTTCGGTAGTGCGTCGACCCGCAGCAGCACCAACGCCAGTTGGGGCGCGGTATTCGCCAAATACTTGGCGCAGCACGTCGCCCCATTCGCCTGTAGTTCCGCCTGCCTTAGCTAATTCAACAGAAGCATCCATGATGTTGGTTCCTGTCTCGGCTGCTGTACGCAATGAGGCAAGCGCAGAATCTACAGCGCTTTGGTCTCGAGCGGCACGCCATGCAACAACATCGTCAATCATTTGCTGTTCAACACGATGATCAACCTTCAAAATGTTGTCAGCACCACTGAGTGGCGAGTCGGTTGATTCGGTAAATCGATTAACGCCAACAACGGTTTGTTCGCCAGTTTCAATACGGCGAGTTCGCTCTGCCATTGATGACACCAAGCGACCCTTTAGAGAGTCAACTGCATCAAAAGCTCCACCCATTTCGACAATCTCGGTCATTTCTTTCCACGCAGCATCGCGAAGTTCGGCTGTGCGAGCTTCAATAACGTGTGAACCATTAAAGATGTCTTCGTGCTCGAGCAGGTCAGTCTCAAATGCAAGAACTTGTTGCATGCGTAGCGACCACTGTTGATCCCATGGTCGAGGAAGCCCAAGAGCTTCGTTCCAAGCTGGTAATTGCACGCTTCGTGCACGGGCCGACTTCGAGAGCGTGACAGCCAACATTTCCAGCACAATACGTTGAATGTTGTTTTCTGGCTGAGCCTCGGTGAGACCGAGGGAATTCACCTGAACGCCATAACGGAAGCGTCGAGCACGTTCGTCGGTAATGCCGTAGCGCTCTAGACCAATGCGGTCCCAGAGTTCTGTGAAGGCACGCATTTTGCACACTTCTTCAACAAAACGAATTCCTGCATTGACGAAAAACGAGATCGATGCAAACACTTGTGGGAACTGATCGTCGCTTACTTTTCCGCTTGCGCGAACTGCGTCGAGAATATCGATGGCGTTCGCAAGCGAAAAGGCAATTTCTTGCACCGGTGTAGCACCAACTTCTTGTAGGTGATACGAGCACACGTTCATGGGGTTCCACTTCGGTGCATATTGTGAGCACCACACGATCATGTCAACGATGATGCGACGCGATGCTGCCGGTGGAAAAATAAATGTTCCTCGTGAGAGGTATTCCTTCAAAATGTCATTTTGCGTGGTGCCGCGAAGTTGTGAGGTAACAGCACCTTGTTCCTGAGCGTTAGCCACATACAGAGCAAGTAACCATGCGGCAGGTGCATTGATCGTCATTGACGTATTCATGTCTGCAGGTGGAATTCCATCGAGCAGTGTGCGCATGTGACCAAGGTGTGCAACTGGCACGCCAACTTTGCCGACTTCACCGCGCGCCAGTATGTGGTCTGGGTCGTAACCCGTCTGGGTGGGGAGGTCGAATGCAATGGACAAACCTGTCTGGCCCTTTGCCAGGTTCATTCGGTATAACTCGTTCGATGCTGCAGCGGTGGAGTGACCTGAATAGGTGCGCATCAACCAGGGTTCATCGCGACGATTGGCCATAAATAAAGGTTACGGGTTGAGGGCCACTGAAAGACGATGGAGATACTCGGAGCGAGGAATTTCCACCGCTCCAAGCGACTCGAGGTGTGGGGTTAGCCATTGCACATCAAGCAGTGTCATGCCGTCATGGTTCATGGTGTCGACCAAGTGCATGAGCGCCACTTTTGATGCATCTCGCATGAGATGGAACATCGATTCCCCGGCGAATAGTCGACCAACGCGTACACCGTAAAGACCGCCTACGAGCACTTCGTTTTCATCAAACACTTCAATGCTGTGTGCCCATCCAAGTTTGTGTAGTTCAACATATGCAGTAATGAATTGCTCGTTAATCCATCCACCTGGTCGGTCAGGAGAAGCGCAACCGCGCATTACTCGTTCAAAGCATGTATCAATTTTGATGTGGAATTTGCGCTGACTGCGACGCATCGACCGTGTGATGCGCAATCCATCGAGGGGAATAACTCCACGCATTAGTGGCGACCACCATGCAACCTCATCTTCACCGAGCGCGAGTTCTGACGACATGGGGAATACGCCATTCATGTACGCATGAATGAGAGTTTCAGGCTGCAAGTCGGCGCCGCGACCAACGAGATCGCTCTTTGGCCATTCCTTTGATGGTGGAAATTTCCAACGACACTCGTCAAGTAACTGAGGCGTGTCGTTCCACATGAGGTTTAGTAGCTGAAGAATCCTTGCTTAGTTTTGCGACCGAGTTTTCCTTCAGCCAACAAGGTGCGCAAAGTTTTTGCAGGAACAAAGTTTTCGTCTTTGAACTCTGCATAAAGCGCGTCAAGGATTGACACTGATGTATCAAGACCAACAAGATCGAGCAGTGCGAATGGTCCCATTGGGAAGTTGCAGCCACCCTTCATTGCCATGTCGATGTCTTCCATGTTTGCGGTTCCAGCCTCAAGCATTTTGACTGCGTTATTGAGGTATGGGAAGAGCAATGCATTCACAATGAAGCCTGCGCGGTCAAGCACTTGCACAGGGTCTTTCTTGCATGTTGCAACAAACGCATTTGCGCGAGCAATGGTTTCGTCGCTTGCCGTAATTGGGCGAATCACTTCCACGAGTGGCATGAGAACCGCTGGGTTGAAGAAGTGAATGCCACACACTTTGTCTGGACGGTTTGTTGCCTCGGCCAATTTCACTACGGCGAGCGTGCTGGTATTTGTTGCCAAAATTGCATCTGGCTTAACAATGGCGTCAAGTTCTTTGAACAGAGCTTGCTTTGGTGCAAGTTCTTCAACAATTGATTCAATAACGAGGTCGCAAGTCGCAAGGTCATTCAATGAATCGGTAATGCGAATGTGCGACAGCACTTCATTGCGCTGATCGACAGTCATCTTTTCTTTTGCGACCTGCTTGTCGAGGTTCTTTTCTATTGAAGTAAGCATTGATTTTGCGCCATCAATGGTGCGCGAGCGAACAATGACGTCCATTCCAGCGCGAGCAACGACCTCAGCGAGACCTGCCCCCATGATTCCGGATCCGCACACGCCGACGAGCTGAACATTGTTGGTTGTCATGGATGAAAACCGTACTCATAAATGGAGGTTGTTTACCAACTGGTAACCGCCCTGAATGCTGATGTTTGCTGGGGATCAGTAGGTTGAAGGCAATGATTTCTGACCACATTGCACTGACACTGGACCACCCCGACCGATTGGTGCACATGGAACGGGTGCATAACTTCCGTGACCTCGGTGGTTACCCAACAAAAAGTGGAGCAATGACGAAGTGGCGCACTCTGTTTCGCGCCGATGGGCTACATCGATTGCGCACGGAATCTGATATTGAGATTGTGGAATCGCTTGGATTGAAGTCGGTCATTGACTTGCGAACGAAACGTGAACAGCGGGAGCAGGGAATTTTTCCTCTCGACAATATTGAAGTTGATTTCCACCATGTGTCCATCGTGGATGCAACATGGTCCGATTCAAAGGAAACTCCGCAGATTGATGACCCTGTCGAGTTTTTGGTGTGGGGATACCGAGATTTATTGGAAATTGGATCTGAAAAATTTGCGCTCGCATTGCGAATTTTGAGCTATCAAGAAAATGTCCCTGCTGTGTTTCATTGTGCCGCAGGAAAAGATCGCACTGGCGTGCTCGCTGCATTGATTTTGTCGACTGTTGGAGTGTCTGACGAATACATTTGTGCTGACTACGGATTAACGAAGCGCGCGATTGAACGTACTGTTGCGTGGGCTAAAGAGCACCACACCGACATGGCCAAGCGATGGACCTCCATTAACCCGGTGTATCTGGCAGCCGAACCACAAGCGATGCAAGTGATCTTGAACGATTTGGTTACTGCCCATGGTTCGGTCGCTAACTATGTTCGGTCGCTCGGCGTAAGTGAAAGTGAAATTCAATCGCTCTCCGCGCTGTTGCTTGAATAAAAAGCGCAAATATTCAGTGGTAAGTTCGCGTTCATGACTCAACTGGTAGTGCTGCAAGGTGGAGGACCATTCACCGCAAATGATGAATATGATGCACAGATTCTGAGCGTACATCCTGGTTATGTGGCCATTCTGCCGACCGCTGAAGCATTCGAAAACCCCGATGATTTGGTGCAATCAAGTGTTGCTTGGGCAAAGCGGCTGGGAGTGACGACAAAGTTATGTGCCGTGTACTCCAGAGCAGACGCACGAGAGGAATCATTCGCGACAATGATTTCGCAGGCTGCCGTGGTGTATGTAGTGGGTGATTCACCAATCCACTTACGGTCAACATTGAAAGACACAGTTGTTTTCGATGCAATTGCAGCGCACTCGTGTGTCGTTGCCACTGCCGGAAGTGCTGCGGCAATGTGTGATCCGATGGTTGATCCTCGTGGAGGAGCTTTTGCATTAGGACTTGGACTTGTTAGCGGAATCGCTGCAATTACCGAATCAGAAAAATGGCCAGAAGAGAGGTTGCAGCGCACATTGAGTTTGGCCAATACCTCAGTTGCAGAAATTCCAACTGGTGCAGCGTTGATGTATCAGGATGGAACCTGGTCAACGCATGGAGCAGTGGTGTTGCACGGCCCACTGCCAACGAACTAAACGATTCGGTTTAGCTTTCGGTAATCACCACACTCACGATGGTGAGAGTTTCTAGTGGTGGTACACCGTTAGCTGCTGGGTCTGGGTTTGATGCAGCATTGAGTGCTGGCACCGTGGTGTCAAGACCACTGGTTACCTGACCAAACAACGTGTAGCTCGGTGGCAACGTAATTCCCTGGTCACCAGTAATGATGAAGAACTGACTGCCATTGGTATTTGGACCAGAGTTCGCCATGGCAATTGAACCAAGTTTGTATTCGCCTGCTTGCGGCAATTCATCAGCGAATGAGTATCCAGGTCCGCCGCTTCCCGTTGCTGTTGGGTCTCCACACTGAACGACAAAGTCAAGAATTGCGCGATGGCACTGAGTGTTGTCAAAGTACTTGTAACGAGCAAGCGTGACGAAGTTGTTCACTGCAAGAGGCGCCTTTTTCTGGTCAAGCACGATGCTGAATTCGCCCTTATTAGTGGTGACAACTGCGGTGTAGGTCTTGCCAGCATCAAGACAATTGCCTGGTGCCTTTTCAAACTTTGAGGCACGAACTTCGCTGCCGTCAATTGCCGGACATGGGGTTTCGCCAGTAATGGTGCGACCTTCAACGGGTGCTGTGGCCGTGGTAACCACGGTGGTGTCGCTGGTACTGGTTGAATCCGAGCCACCCGAGACGGAAATAATGAGGGCAACACCCACTACGACGGCGATGAAAATAGCCGCACGAGTAGCGAGCTTTCGAGTTCGCTTACGCTGCTGTTGCTTTGCCAAGTCGTCAAGTCGTTGGCGGCGGTTTTCTTTTTTGCGGTTGCGCTTGTCAGTTCCCATGATTTATGAAGGTTACTCGCGTCCCAAGTAGCGTAAAGAACCTGTGGCATTGATCGTTCAAAAATATGGAGGCACTTCGGTAGCCGACCCAGACCGTATGCGCAATGTGGCAAAGCACATCGCCGCGCTTCGGGCGCAGGGAACAGACGTCGTTGCAGTGGTGTCTGCAATGGGCAAAGCAACCGACAATTTGGTGGAACTAGCTCGCCAAGTTTCCAGCAATCCGCAAGGACGCGAAATGGACATGTTGCTCACCACAGGTGAGCGAATTTCGATGTCGTTGTTGTGCATGGCACTTCATGATGTTGGTTGCGACGCCATGAGTTTTACGGGTAGCCAGGTGGGAATCATCACCGATACCTCGCACACCAAAGCAAAGATTTTAGAAATCAAGGGCGACCGTGTTCGCGAAGCATTGGCTGCAGGAAAAGTTGCGGTTGTTGCCGGATTTCAAGGTGTAAGTACCGAGCGCGAAATCACCACACTTGGTCGCGGCGGAAGTGACACGACAGCTGTTGCGCTTGCTGCTGCGCTGAAAGCAGATGCATGTGAGATTTACACCGATGTCACAGGTGTGTTTAGTGCCGATCCACGCTTGGTTCCGCAGGCTCGCAAGCTGAAGGAATTGAGTTTTGACGAGATGTTGGAAATGGCTGGCGCTGGAAGCAAAGTGCTGGCATTGCGCTCAGTCGAATTCGCACGCAATCACAATGTGCCAATTCATGTGCGCTCAAGTTTTACCTGGGAAGAAGGCACGTGGGTGCGCGGAATTGACGAAGAGAGGAAGCGAAAGATGGAAGAGCCAATTATCTCTGGAGTAGTACACGATGTGGGAGAGGCCAAGATGACCTTGCTCGGTGTACCAGACCGCCCCGGCGTATCTGCGCTTTTATTTGAATCACTTGCAGCAGCAAACGTAAACGTCGACATGATCGTGCAGAACACATCAATTGATGGCACAACAGACATTTCGTTTACCTTGCCAATTGGGGACATCACAACTGCAGAACCAATTTTGAAAAAGGTTGGTGCTGAAGTTGGAGCTACAGGAATCAACAAAGACGAAAATATTGTCAAGCTTTCTCTTGTTGGCGCGGGCATGAAGTCCAGTCCTGGAATCGCGGCAAAGATGTTCCGTGTACTTGCCGACAACGGCGTGAACATTGAAATGATCTCAACGAGCACCATTCGCATCTCGGTAGTAGTTGAACGTTCGCAATTAGAGAAAGCAGTTCGTGCTTTGCATACTGCGTTTGACCTTGACAGCGGCGAAGATTATTCAGCTCCGCTTCCAGATCGGAAATAGCAACTAAGTTTGTCGGTGCAATGACACACGACAATTCACCAAAGTGGCGAACCCAGTTCACCCCCTGGAAAAGTGCAGGAAACCGCACAGAAACGGGTGGTACGGCCGATGATGTTGTGCGCCAAACAGGTTGGGTGTTTAACAATGAAACGGGTTCCGATTTAACGCTTGCAGACTTTGTACGCACTGGCGATGAAGAAGTGCAGCGTTACATGCATCAATTTGGCTTTAGCCCTGAATCGTTGGCGAACAAAACTTTGTTGGAAATTGGAAGCGGTATCGGCCGAATGACATCAGCATTTACAAGGCTGTGCTTTGCCGTAGTCGCCGCCGATGTGGATGCCGCCTTTCTGGAGCGTTGCCACGAAACGGTTGGCAAACATGGTGATGTGGCAAAACTGCGCACCAGCCATGTCGCAGACGGCAGCACCTTGCAACTTCCCGACAATTGCGTTGACATCGTTTTTTCATACATCACACTGCAACATTGCGAAAAAAATGATGCGCTGTCCCTGACCACCGAAGCCATGCGCGTAGTTCGAACCGGTGGAACCCTGCTCTTGAACTACCGCACCTGGGTGCGCGCCGATGCCGGACTTTTGCCACTCGGTATTGCAATGCGACGACTATGGAGAATTCCGGTAGTTGGAAAACGACTTGCCGTGACACGTTGGTCAACACGACTTGGATGGCAGGCCAATCGTTTAAGTCCCGATCAAGTGCTGGCTCACATTTCTGCGAATGCTCCTACTGGAAAACGGATCACCAATGTGGTGGTGCATCATTCAGCAAAAACCACTCGAACAGTAAAAACTCTTGGAGTGACGGTTAAACCAATGAAGCGTGTGAACAAGAGTCATTGGTGGCTGTCGGCGACTGTCGAAGGGGTTTGAGAATGACTCAGCATCGATTGTCAATAGCAAACATTGAACGATCCGCGCGAGTGATTGATTCGGTTTTCACCGGTACGCCCCAGTACAACTGCGAGCCACTTTCACAAGCACTTGGCTCTGACATGGTGCTGAAAGTGGAGACGCTAAATCCGATTCGAAGCTTCAAGGGCCGTGGAGCAGATTTTTTTATGAGCGAAACGCGAGAAACTTTTCGCGATCAAAATTTGGTGTGTGCTACTGCTGGAAACTTTGGTCAGGCGATGGCATACGTCTGTCGCAGCAATAATCGACCACTGATCATTTACAGTGCAACAACCGCGAACCCGCTCAAGATTGATCGCATGCGTTCGATGGGCGCCGAGGTTCGACAAATCGGCGACAATTTCGATGCTGCAAAGGAACACGCCAAAGCATTTTGTGCTGAGACAGGTTCGCACTTTGTGGAAGATGGTCGTGACATTGCCATATCTGAAGGTGCTGGCTCAATTGCCGTAGAACTGATGGCAAATGCGTCGTATGACGCAGTGCTGATTCCCCTTGGAAATGGGGCATTAATCACGGGAATGGCCCGCTGGATTAAGCATGTTTCGCCGCAAACACAGGTGATTGGGGTGTCCAGTACCACGGCCGACGCCATGCATGCCTCGTTCAAATCGGGGTCAATTGTTGAACGCGAATCCGCCAACACCATTGCCGATGGAATTGCTGTTCGCACGCCGGTACCTGAAGCGGTTACCGACATGATGGGGATTGTGGATGACGTGTTATTGGTGTCGGACGACGCGCTAAAGAGTGCAATGAAAGTGATGTTTGAAAAGGCTGGTCTTGTAACCGAGCCAGCAGGAATTGCTGGTATCGCGGCAGTGCTTGAGCACCAGGCCTTGCGCGGCAAGAAACTTGCCACAGTTCTCTGTGGTAGCAACGTAACGACAGAGCAAGTGGAGATGTGGTTGCGTTAGTCTGATCGCCATGCATGTAGGAATAGTTGGCGCAACAGGAATGGTCGGAACGGTAATGCGACAGTTGCTTGCCGAGCGAAAATACCCAGTTACGTCACTTCGATTGTTTGCATCTGCTCGTTCAGCAGGTTCGATTATCGAATGGAATGGCCAACAAATTGTGGTTGAAGACGCAACTGAGGCCGACCCACACGGTCTAGATGTAGTGCTGTTTTCTGCAGGTGCAACCACGTCGCGCGCGCTTGCCGAAAAGTATGCAAATGCCGGTGCAATGGTGATTGACAACTCGTCGGCTTGGAGAATGAATCCAGATGTTCCACTCATTGTTTCTGAAGTAAACCCTGAAGATGTCGCACTCGCTAAGAAGCGCATCATTGCTAACCCAAACTGCACAACGATGGCAGCAATGCCAGTGCTGAAGCCTTTGCATGATGCAGCTGGTCTCGTGCGCATGGTTGCCAGCACATACCAAGCAGTGAGCGGTGGTGGAGTGTCTGGAGTAAGTGAACTTGATGTTCAAGCAAAGGCATCCGCTGCAACGGCAGAGATATTGACATACGACGGCAACGCTGTGAAGTTCCCTGAACCACAGAAATTCGCACGCACGATTGCATTTAATGTGTTGCCACTTGCTGGCTCGCTTATGGATGATGGGTCGCTTGAAACCGACGAAGAGCAAAAATTGCGCAATGAAACTCGCAAGATATTGCATATTCCTCATCTGCGAGTTTCGGGAACTTGTGTTCGAGTGCCAGTGTTTACTGGTCACTCACTCAGCATCAACGTAGAGTTCGAGCGGGCAATTACGGCCGCGCAAGCTACAGAGATTTTGTCAAATGCTCCGGGTGTGGTGGTGGAAGAAATTCCAACGCCTTTGCTCGCAGCTGGCCAGGACCCAAGTTATGTTGGGCGAATTCGCCAAGATTCATCGGTTGATGGCAATAAGGGTTTGGTGTTGTTCGTTTCGAATGACAACCTGCGCAAGGGTGCAGCTCTAAACGCGCTGCAAATTGCCGAACTACTCGTTAAATAACGAGCTAGTCGTTAAATCCGGCCATCACTAGGCTCGGACGCTGTAGCCAGTTATCTGCTGGATAGTTTGCGTGGCTATCAATTGCATGAATGGTGTACGCGTGGCGCGGCTTATCGCTGGTGTTTGGCCCGCTTAAGTGGGGAAGCGTTCCATTCAGCAACACCAATGTTCCACGCTCGGCTTCAAGAGGCACAAGTCCTTCGGTTGGATACGGAGTTTCATCGAACACTTCCATGTAGCTAGCAGTGCGGTCTGCGTTTACTCGCGAACGTGATTTCACGGGAATTCTGTGGCCGCCGGGTAGTGCCCACATACAGCCGTTTTCGGTGGTGGCGTCATCGATGGCAAACCAAAAACCTACGACTGACTGTGGTTCTGTCCATAGAAAGGTGTGGTCGGTATGGCAGTTCACTTCGCCACCAATACGTGGCTGCTTAAAGATGTACATGCTTTGTAACAACTTCGGTTCTTGCATGCCAATTTGATTAGCCAATGATGCAAGTTTTTCGTTGTGGCTGAACTTACTGAACTGTGGGTCAAGGTCGTGCATGGCATGGCCAAGTTTGTTCAGGCACAAATGTGCTTCCGCACGCAGCTTGCCGTGTTCATCGAACGCATCTTTTTCGAAGAAGCAACGAATCTTGTCGCCACTGGTGAGAAAGTATTGATCGGCTGCATGTTTAGCAGTGGAGTCTGCAGTGAATATGGTGGCTTGTTCCGGAGAAGGAACATGCTCTTTCGCCAATTGCATTGCACGGTCACGTAACGCTAAGCAGGCTTCATCGCTTGCGAATTTGGGCAGTACGACAAATCCGTCGTTATGAAACTGAGCGAGTTGTGCTTCGGTAAGAACTGGTGTCATCATGTTCTACTTTTCTGCTGGGTTTTCGAAATTGGAATGCTCAGGAAATGCTGCGGGGAGGAGCACCGTCATCGGAGTTGGAATGCCTTCGACTTCTACCAACAGTTCTGCGCCACCGTGTTCCCACAACAACTGACGGCATCGGCCACACGGAGTGACATGCGTTCCGTTACCTACGCATGTGACGGCAATCAGTCGACCTCCACCACCCATGTGCAGTTGGCCGATCATGGCGCATTCTGCACACAACGTGAGACCATACGACGCATTTTCTACGTTGCATCCCGAAATGATTCGCCCGTCATCGACAAGTGCTGCTGCACCGACACGAAATTTGGAATACGGAACATATGCGTGTGTTGCGGCTTCGTTAGCTGCGCTGCGAAGCGCTGCCCAGTCAATTACAGGAGTGGCCATAACGCCACATTACTTGCGTCGGGAGCGTTCCACTTCTTCAACTGCGGCCATCACTTGGCTACCCAGTTCGCGTGCTCGGTGTACGGCAAGAGCATGGTCAATCGTGAGCGAACGTTTTTCATGCACGACAACGCGGCCATTGACCACAACGGTAGACACGTCGCCTCGTCCAGCAGATGCGACGATCGCCACGTGCGGGTCGAACACCGGTGTAAGCGATGGCGAGTCCACATCGAGCACGATGATGTCGGCTGCCTTGCCAACTTCTAACGATCCAATGAGGTGGTCAACATGTAGCGCTTTTGCACCGTTGATCGTGGCCATACGCAACACATCGAGGGCTGGCAGAACTGTTGGATCATGCAAGGTGTTTTTCTGCGCATACCCAGCAAGACGCATGGCAAGCCACAAGTCCAGGTCGTTGCCCGAAGCTGGGCCGTCGGTGCCGAGAGCAACGTTGACTCCGGCTTTATGCAGATCAAGAATTCTCGCAGTTCCACTAGCCAGTTTCTGGTTGCTTGCGGGGCAGTGGGTAACCGATGCGTTGTGATCGGCGATCAATTCGATGTCTTCGTCTGTCAAATGTACGCCGTGTGCGAGTACAGCTTCGGTGAGCAAGTCGGTATCGGCAAGCACTTGGATTGGAGTGCGTCCGTTGTGGCGATTTGCAACCAATTTCATTTCGCCAACGGTTTCGCTTGCGTGCACATGAATGTGCGCGCCATGCTTTTCGGCCAGTGCAGCGATGCGGAGCAAATGATCTTCACCTAGTAAATACGTGCTGTGTGGAGCAAGCCAATTCAATGAATCGTTACCTGCGGCGTTCGCTTCGGAGAGCCACTGATCAGACCATTTCATACGTGCATCGAATGGAAGTGGCTCTGGGCCGTCTGATTCGAGAAGGTTCGGTGCCGAAAAAATGCGCGCACCACTGCGAGATGCAACTTCTTGCGCTGCATCTGGCAAGTAGTACATGTCGAGCGTAGTGGTAATTCCACCGAGCAGCGATTCGAGCGTGCCAAGTTCGGTGCCAGAGACAACAGCGTCGTGATTCAAAATATTGATCTCTGCTGGCATTAAGCGTGCGAGAAAATCTTCCAAGTTCATGTCATCGCCAAGGCCACGGAACAGTGTCATGCCCAAGTGCGCGTGAGCGTTTACTAGACCTGGCATCACGATTCCGCCGCGAGCATCAATCACGGTGGTCGCAGTGTGTGCAACTGAGCCAGTAGAAATTTCGCGAATCAATCCATTTTCGTCAACCACGATGGTTGCGTTATCAACGATGGTTCCCTGATCGTCCACGGTGACCACGCGTGCATTAATAATTGCGAGCATGTCTGTGCTCATAAAGCAAGTGTGCCTTTCTGTTGATCGAAGGCAATGAGAACGCGACCCAACAGATCGCCGACTTTCTTCGATGAATTCTTACCCACCTGAATCACTTCTTCACCGGAAAGCTTGTTGCCACTGAGACCTGATGCAAGGTTTGTTGCTAGTGACAACGCCAACACATTCATACCAAGGTGGCGAGCAGCAATGGTTTCGAGCACAGTGGACATACCCACCATTTCGGCGCCCCACGTTGCCGCCATTCGAATTTCAGCAGGAGTTTCAAAGTGTGGGCCGTGTAGCCCTAAGTACACGGCTTCATTAATGCCTGGTTCAACTGCGCGAACGAGTGCGCGCAGCGATTCGTTATATGCATCGGTGAGGTCAACAAAACGTCCGGCAAATGGTGCGGGTGCATTGTCACCAGTGAGTGGCGAATGTGCGGTGAGGTTGATGTGATCGCGAATGACAACTGGTGTTCCTACGGTCCAATCGGTGCGCAAGCAACCAGCGCCGTTCGTGAGCAGCACCGTGCGACAACCAAGGGCGAACGCCGTGCGCACGCCATGCACCACAGCGTGCACGCCGCGACCTTCGTATAAATGTGTTCGACCAGTAAGCAGCAGCACTGGCGTGGTACCGATGCGAATGGACTTCAGCGCACCACCGTGCCCGAGTGCTGTTGGCTTTTTAAATCCGGGAATATCCGCAACGTCCAATGTGAGTACTGGCGAAGTTGACATTGCTTCAAGTGCAGGCACCGATTCCGCCCATCCAGAGCCAAGCACTACGAGCACTTCATGTTGAACAGGAAATGCAGAGCGAACGACTGATGCTGCGCTTTCCGCTAGCGAAAAGGCTTCATGCACCGCGTTTTCCATAATCCAATGCTACGCAGAGGGTTTCGCCTTTGCTTGTCGTCGCCTGTACAGTCGTTTGCCATGACCACCACAACGATTTCGTCATCAACTCAAGTACTCGCAGACCTCTTCCCACAACGCGAATCCCGCAGTCGGGCAATTGCTCAAGACGCAGTATTGGTAGTTGGCTTTGCACTGCTTACAGCTCTTGCGGCTCAGATTGAGATTCCATTGGGCTTTACACCCGTTCCACTGACTGGTCAAACATTTGCAGTGTTGCTCTCGGGTGCCGTGCTTGGCATGCGTCGCGGTGCACTCAGTCAGTTGACGTACTGGTTCGCAGGCCTGGTTGGTCTTCCGTTTTATTCGGGCGGTGCTGGCGGTTGGGAAAAGGGAACGGGCGCAACCATGGGCTACCTGGTGGGGTTCGTTGTTGCCGCGGGTGCAATTGGCTACTTGGCAGAAAAGAAGCACGACCGCAATTTCGCAACGTCACTTCCAGCAATGTTGCTTGGCTCCACCATTATCTATGCCTTTGGCGCAACGTGGTTGTCAATTCACTTGAACTTGCCACTGGCAAATGGAGAGCAAAATGCAATCAGCCTTGGAGTAGCACCATTCTTAGTCGGCGACTTATTGAAGGCTCTGGTTGCTGCAGGTTGCACCACGTCGGTGTGGGCAGCAATTACGAAGAGCAAATAGTTTCGCTCTTCGCTTTACTTTTTCGTTCGCTCTAGTTCGTACAGCACTGCTTCTGAAGATTTAGCAAGCCATAACCCTGCTCCTGCTTGCACGAAATATTTGGATAGGCGATTGCGGTACCAGTCTCCGGTGCGCGAGTGAATATCTAAATCTGTTGCCACTTTGTCCACTACATGACGCAAGTCAGACTTTGTCGGCACTTCCAAATACAGAACATGTCGTGTTGCTTTCGCAAGATTGCGGATTGCAGACTCTGCCTGTTTGTCGCCAAGGTATTGCAGCACTCCGTGACACACCACGAGATCAAACTTGGTGTTCGGCGCCCATGTTCCTATGTCGTGTTGCTCATGACCATATTTTTCGCACGCATGTTCACTGATGTCGGTTGACAGCCGTTTAACTTTTGGATAATTCTCGGCGTACCAATCACGCCAGTAGCCAAGGCCAGCTCCAACATCGAGTACTGACCGCACAGGAACATCCCACCAGGCGCACATGTTGTGTACGGAATTGGCGAGCAATGCCACTTTCTTGCGGCTGTGCACCGGGGTGCTCGAATAGAACCGCTTGTAATACGACGCGTCAAATTGCTTCCGTGGCATGCATCTTGTGTAGCAGGTATGGGCTTGGGCGTTACGATCATTGCGAGCGCATTCCCGCGCACCCATTGGAGGAACCCCATGTCGATGTACTCACACAAGATCAATCCACTCACCGGTTCGGGTGATGTGCTTGGGGCCCAACAGGGCAAAGTTACGCTGCTGGTAAACGTGGCCTCGAAGTGTGGCCTCACGCCGCAATACACCGCAATGCAACAGCTCCAAACCGATCTTGCTGCAAAGGGTTTTTCCGTTATTGGAGTGCCGTGCAATCAGTTTCTTGGACAAGAGCCAGGCTCTGCTGAGGAAATTGTTGAATTTTGTTCAACCACCTACGGCGTGTCCTTTCCAATGACGGAAAAGGTTGAAGTGAACGGCGAAGCCCGACATGGACTTTTTGCTGAACTCGCAGAAGTTGCAGACGGCGAAGGATACACAGGCGATATTCGCTGGAACTTTGAGAAGTTTGTGCTCGATCGTGAAGGAAATGTCGTTGCGCGTTTCCATCCACAAGTAGCACCCGATGCACCTGAAGTTCTTGCAGCAATTCATTCGGCACTTGGCTGAGCGAAATAGTAGGTAACTCCATGGCAACACGATCGGTCACTGTCGCTGCAATTCAGATGTCAATGGCAACCGATGTTGCCAGCAATATTGCAACTGCAGAACGCTTAGTACGTACTGCGGCTAAATCTGGTGCACAAGTCATTTTGATCCCCGAGTTATTTGAGGGTCATTACTTTTGCAAGGACCAATTGGCGACCGAACTTTCACGTGCGTTGCCAATTGAAGGCCACCCGACGATTGCGCATTTTCAGAAAGTTGCACAAGAACTTGGAGTGGTATTGCCAATCAGTGTGTATGAGCGTGCGAACAATGCATTGTTCAACACCGTTGCAATGGTGGATGCCGATGGATCAATGCTTGGCATCTATCGAAAGAGCCACATTCCTGACGGACCTGGTTACACCGAGAAGTATTACTTCAGTCCTGGTGACACTGGATTCCGTGTGTGGAACACGCGCTTCGGAAATATTGGTGTCGGTATTTGCTGGGACCAATGGTTTCCAGAAGGTGCACGAGCAATGGCGTTGTTGGGCGCCGAGATGCTGTTGTATCCAACAGCTATTGGCAGCGAGCCTCCTAACCCCAAGTGGGATTCATCCATGCATTGGCAGCGAGTGATGCAAGGTCATGCAGGCGCAAACCTGATGCCAGTCATTGCAGCGAACCGAATTGGTCGTGAGGTTGGCGTGAACAACGAAATCACGTTTTATGGTTCGTCGTTCATTGCTGACGCAACTGGTGCAAAAGTTGCCGAAGCAAACCGCGAAGAAGAAATAGTGCTCACTGCAACATTCGACCTAGATGAAATTCAAGCCATGCGTTCGAGCTGGGGACTGTTCCGCGATCGTCGCCCAGAGTTGTATGTTCCTTTGCTCACGTTGGATGGCGGAGTTGAAGACAGCCTTGGAGACGATTTTTCGTGAAAATGCCTGGCGAATTCGCTGCTCATGAGCGAACCGTCATTTGTTGGCCATCCCGACACGACCTCTATGGCGATCACATAGGTGATGCGCGATTAGCCCATGCGGCATTAGCGAAAACCATTTCCGCATTCGAACCAGTAACCATGATTGCCAATGCGCAAGACGCTGAACGCGCTCGTTTGCTGTGCGGAGATGCGGTTGAAGTCGTTGAGCTTCCATTAGACGATTCGTGGTTTCGTGATACCGGTCCTATCTACGTCTTCGATGGCGACAAGCGCATCGCTGGCAACTGGGTATTCAACGGCTGGGGAAACAAGTTTGTTCCATTCGACAAAGACGCAGCACTCGCACATTCTTTTGCCGAGCTCATGGGTCACGAAGTACGCAATATTGACATGGTGTTTGAAGGTGGTTCTATCACCGTTGATGGAACAGGGTTGCTGGCAACAACTGAGCAGTGCTTATTGAATCCGAACCGCAACCCACACATGTCGCGTGAGCAAATTGCCGCCACTATGAAGCACGAACTTGGTGCAACTGAAGTGATGTGGTTGCCACACGGTTTGTCGCTTGACGAAGACACCGACGGCCACGTTGACAATGTCGCTTGTTTTACCGCACCGCGCACGCTGGTGATGCAAGGGTGTGATGATAAATCGGTAAGTGACTTTGAACGTCTTGCGCAAAATCGCCGAGTTGCTGAAACATTTGATGTAACCATTCGCGAAGTTCCTGTGCTTCCGCGCATAGATGTGCACGGAGTAACCGTGCAGGTTCCGTATCTGAATTTCTATTTAGTAAACGGCGCAGTCATTGTGCCTGTGTGTGGTCACGCAGCAGATGACGACATGTTGGCGCTTATCGCAGAGTTTGTTCCCGACAGGCAAGTAGTTGGCTTAGATATTGGAGCCATCCTTGCGTTCGGCGGCGGTGGCATTCACTGCATCACGCAGCAAATTCCCGCACTCTAATTACGCGTCAAACAGGTGCGTCCATGTGGCGCAACGGAGACACTTGCTTTGGCAGGTTGTCCCACATGTCTGCAAGCAAACTTTCACGCATGGCTTTTGCTTGTGGATCGCTCCACAGGTTCACATGTTGAAGTGGGTCGTGCGTGAGGTCGTACAGTTCGCCTTCACCCGCTTCGTTCATCGTTCCAGGCAATGCGGCGGTGCACACCCAGTTGTCACGACAAATCGTGCGAAGGTGCACGATTTTTCCAAACAGCACGCTGTCCCATTCAGTAAGCACGCGCTCGTGCCCAAGCGTTGTCGCGTCGATGTCAGTATGTGGCAATCGCGGTGCTTCCACGTAGCTCGGCTGTTTGAGTCCGGCAATATGCGCAAACGTTGCAGCAAGGGAAACCAGCCCTACCGGTGCGGATACTCGTGCTGGTTCGATGTTGGAACTTGGTGCTGGTCGCCAAATGAGTGGCAAACGCATGAGCGAATCCACGTGGTAGGGACCTTTGAACAGGAAGCCAAAATCGCCTTGAAACTCTCCGTGATCGGTGGTGAACAGCACGTCGAGATCATTGCCCCAGCCACGTGATTCGATGGCTTTCAGGACCGAACCGATGGCTTCGTCAATGAGTTCGTTTTCTACGTGTGTGTAGGCATTGACTTCACGCACTTGATCGGCGGTCAGCGTTGCAGGTACCCATTTTGCAGGAGCCTCATAGTTCGACACGAATGTTCCGTCGTACCATCCGCGCCAATGACGCAACTTGGAATCGATTATCTTTTCGCGCTTTGCTGCATCGGCAATGTATCCCTCTGGCAACTCAAGGTCTTTCCAATTCACACGGTGCATTTCGGATGCAGGTGGATCCCACGGGTGATGCGGGTCAGGAAAACTCATCCAGCAGAACCAATCTCGATCTTCAGGAAGTGATTGCAACCATGCAATTGTTCGCTGAGCAACCCATTCGGTGTGGTACCACTCACGTGGAATTGGGTTTACTTTTAGTTGAGGTGCATTTGTATCGCCACCACCTTCGGCATTTACCTGCAGCTCGCGGTCCAATACGTTGTAATAGTTGCCAACTGTTTCAGGATGATTTGCACGAATCCATTGCGAGTAGTGCAACTGACCTGCAGCACCGTGTGTTGCGAGTTCCATGTGATCAAAGCCACGATGTGGGTCGTTCGGGTTGTCGGTATTGATGAGCTCCGCACCTAAACGGTTCTCGGTAAATCGCAAGAATGGATCGAGCAGCGGTTCAAAGTGTGCTTTGCCTATGAGCGCAGTTGCGTATCCGGCACCACGCAAGTCGGCGGCAATACTCGGCGCATCTTCGGGAAGCGGAACGCCATTCATCCACACACCGTGGGTACTGACGTGTTGGCCAGTGAGCATGGTGCTTCGAGATGGCATACACACCACGTTCTGCGGATGTGCACGATCAAAGGTGATTCCCGTGCGACTGAGCGCGTCAAGAACTGGAGTACGGGCAATGGTTCCGCCGTTGCAACCCAGTGCGTCATAACGCTGTTGATCGGTGGTGATGAACAGAATTTTGCGACCCATTATTTACCGTCAAACATTTCTTTAACTTTGGCAATGCCAATGGACGCTGCTCCAGCGATAGGAAGTGCGAGTACTTCGGGCTCCATATCTGTGGAATACATGAGCATGCAGCGGTTAGGTCCGTCGGCGATGACATCAACCGTTCCCAAATGGAAGGTGATGAATGGGTTGTTCACGATTTTGTATTGAAAACGACGCAAGTCGTGATCAAGGGTGATGATGTCCTCTTCAAAGGTGATGCCGCCAGCCAGGGTGATCCAGCGCTTGTTGCCCTCAATGCGGGTGCTGGTGATGGGGAACCATTCGTGCAATTTTCCGGGTTGGCCGACGAATGCCCACACTTTGTCGGCGCTGCAGTTAATGAAGTCGCTGCGGCGGATAGAACCCATGGCTAAAAACTACTTGTCAGTCTTGTCAAAAAGAGAACTAAGCAGGATTCCAGTGTTCAACAATTGGTGGTTTCGCAAAATAACCGCCAATTGTTTCTCGCCACTTCACAAATAAGTCGCTTTCGCGAAAGCCAATGGTGTGATCTTCAAGGGTTTCCCAATTGATGTGAAAGGTGTAGGTATTGGATTGTTCAATGCCCTTGTGAAATTGAAAGTCGATAAATCCTTTAGCCAATGGGAGCACTTCTTTCACGGCTTTGATCACTGCCACTTCAAAGGCCAAGTGATTTTCTGGCAGCACTTCAACAAAAGCAATTTCAAGAACCATGTCACGAGTGTATGGATGCCTGCCGGCATTCAAGAAATAATTTGCCAATTGATTTCGGGTTGCTTGTGATCGGCAAGAGCACGATTGACCTGGGAAAACGGGCGAGAACCAAAGAATCCGCGATGTGCCGAGAGTGGAGATGGGTGTGCGGAAGTGATCACGCTGTGTTGATTACCGATGAGTGACGATTTCTTAACAGCGTGTGCGCCCCACAACAAAAACACGATGTGTTCCTGGCGCGAACCGAGATATGAAATGATCGCATCGGTAAAAGTTTCCCATCCTTGCCCCGTGTGCGAACCTGCCTCGCCTTCGCGAACGGTGAGAGTTGAATTCAACAAGAGCACACCTTGCTTTGCCCACGCTTCGAGATTCCCGTGCGATGGAAGAGGAACATCAAGGTCGCTGTGTAATTCTGCATAGATATTTCGGAGTGATGGCGGGATGCGCGTTCCTTGTTGCACGGAGAAACTCAATCCGTGTGCCTGCCCGGCTCCGTGATACGGGTCTTGACCAACGATCACAACGCGAACATCTTGTGGTGCAGTGAGTTGCAATGCAGCGAACACCTTGTCTTCGGACGGAAAAACATGATGTATAGCTCGTTCACGTGCAACAAATTCAGTGAGCTTGGTGAAATATGGCTGAGACGTTTCGTTCCGCAATACCTCGCGCCACGATTCTGGAACGCTCATCCGCCAAATGCGCGGTACACGCGCTCAAACGGTCCTAAGCCAAATTTGCGTTGCCACATTGAAGAAACAGGAACCGCAACAACGTAAAAGACGAGGCTGAGCACAAGTGCAGTGTCGAGCCCAGTTGGCCGCACCCAGTTCAACCAATGCACAACAAGATTGAATACCAAAACATGTGCGAGGTAAATCGACAAAGTCATTTGTCCTGTGCGAGCAAGGAGCTCAAGTCCACGATTCGATCCCTGAAATTCGGTAACGAGTGAAACACAGCAGAATGCAAGGAGTGCAACCGACACAGTTGATGTGACATGAAGAACTGAATGGTCAACATTGTTGGTGGAAAGCACGCGTTGCATTACATAATTGGATCGAGTCGTTATTGAACTTGGCATGATGAACGTACGAATAACGAAGGTGATAAACAATGCAACACCGGACCACAACATGATGCGGGTGCGTATTTCAGAGAGTCGATGTATATTGCGCCCCAGAATGATTCCGGCGCAGATGAAAGTGATCCACGGGAAAACTGGATGCGTGTAATCCACAAACGTTCGAATCAAAAGATTTCGCGGGGAATTGGGGGTGGGTGACAGCCACTGCGTGAAGTTCCCCTGAAAGAACTGGTATCCACGCCAAGCGGAAAGCCCGGTGGAAAGTGCAATAGATACTGCCGATACAGCAATAAGACTGCGGTTTGACCATGTGCAAATAACCGCTGAAATCAAGAAGAAAGCACCGTAATAGAACAGGATGGTTCCCGGCCATATCCACTGCACAGCCGCGCCAACGACATACAGAAACAATCCTCGACGAGCCAACTTCATTTGTGCGGTGTGGATGAGTGCACTATCGCCCGACCGAACTGCTGATTGAACCAAAAGCGCAATGCCAATTCCTGCAACGAGTACAAATGTTGCTGCAAACCGAGTGGTCAGAATTCCAGATAATGGATTAAATATTCGTTCGGCAAACGAAGGGCGTTGGGGGTAAAACGCCTTGTCTGTGTTGAGGTAGGCGTGATAGTTCATGATCACCACGCCAACGAGAGCTATGGCGCGAGTGACGTCCAAACTCAGTATTCGAGGCGGACGGATGGTGTTACTTGTTATTCCCACGAAATGGTGTCAGCGCTTACGCGGGTGAGTGGTTGCTGAACGTCGACTTGATCGCCGACGCGCGGAACTGACTGACCTGCAGGAAAGAACAGCATGCTGCTGTGCATATGTGGAGGTTCAACAAGTGCGATGCGTTGCTGTGCAAAATGAAACGGACTTCCTACTCCCACAATTTCGCTTACTCCGTGCGCCGATCCTGCACCGACAATGACGAGATGTCCGGCTCCAGGAAGTGCGGTCGATCGGTAACCAGCTGTTCCACCATCGACTTGGTGAACATCGAGTACTTCGGCCGTCAGTTTGATCATGGATTTGTCTCCTAACCACAAAGCTGTTCCGATGCGCGAAACAAATATGCGGTTCGGAAATTGTGATCGCAACAAACCAATTTGCTCAGCAGTCAGGTGGCTGACGTACATGGGCAAATTGTCGGTAAGTAGTTCTAACCAACATGACACTTCGCCACTGCGGTCTTGTCGTTCATTGTTGAGTGGTGGGTGCATCGAGTAGCCAACAACATTGAGCGATGCCTGCTCGCAAGCAGACCGAAGCGCGGCCAATTCGCCTCCGGAAACGCCGAAGCGCTGCATAGTGGACTGCAACTTGACGAGCACACTGCCTTGCCAATGGTGAGAACGAAGTGATGCAACGTGTTCAAGTGATCCAACGGTGAGTACTGAACGTGCTGGGAGCGAATGTGGAATATGTGAGCCAACAGGTGTGAGTACAACAGGAGTAAGCGATGCGGGAACATCGGTGGCTTCATAGACGGTGCCCACTGCAACATGCTCGGCAAGATGTGCTGTCTGTTCGAACAGAATTGGGCGACCAAACCCGTATCCATTGCCCTTCACCACGGGCAGGGTGGTGCCGTGCTGGGAAGCGGTAAGTCGAACGTGATCGAGCCAAGCTTGGCGATTCACGGTGAGGCGCAAAGTCATTGCACTTGACGGTATCTGACCGTTTTCGGGCATCGCGGACAACTGGTTAAAAGCCGACTTGTTAAGTCAACAATTGGCCTTTAGGCTGAAGGAATGGCGAAAATATTCAATTTTCCAAACCCTGTAAATGAGACATCGGCTCGCATTGTTGCTGGAGGCGCTGTGCTGATGGGCGTTACGTTTGCCATCACTGGTAATGGCTGGATCCTCGTTCCGCTGACCTACGGATTCATTGCTCGCGTGCTCGCTGGCCCAACCTTTAGCCCACTTGGTCGCATTGCAACACAAGTGATTACGCCACGACTGTCGTTGAACCATCGATTTGTTCCTGGCCCGCCAAAACGATTTGCTCAAGGTGTTGGAGCAACGTTCACCATTACTGCATCTGCGCTGTACATCGCTGGTGCACATGGTGCTTCACAACTCGTTATCGCAGCGCTTGTTGTCGCAGCGTTTCTGGAAAGTGCTTTCGCCGTGTGCCTCGGCTGCATCGGTTTTGGATACTTGATGAAGTTTGGTGTTATTCCTCAAGAAGTGTGTGAGGAATGCAATAACTTCACTCCTCGTTCTTTGCAGACTTCTTCACTGTAGGAATAAGTGGCGCGATCGTTCGCGTAGCAATCACGCCTTTCCATACGCCAGCTCCGTAAGCGGCGTTGTCCAATATTTTCATAAGCGCAAAACGCAAAACATCAAGATGTGGGCGCTTCGTCCACCATTCGTAAACGGCAGGCCCGAGTGCTGCAACGATGAACAGTGCTCGCAGGCGTTGTGAAAATAATGCAAGAACTAATGCAAATGGCCACCACACACGATTGATGGCGCTCACTGCAGACTGAGCGCTTTTGAATGTTCCGTGGAGAGCGATGCGGAAACTCTCATCACGTAATTGTGGAAACCTTCGCAGCTTCCTTGCTGTTGATGCTGCAGCGGCAAGTGCTACTCCCAATGCAATGAATGGCATGTCAAACAGCACTAAGAGCCATGTCGATACCTGCCAGAGATTGAAAGTTGCAGGCGCAAGTTTTCCAGGATGTCGTTTTGCAAGCGGTGCCGCCGATTCTCCGTACGACATGCGTTGTTGCACAAATTTCTGCAACGTAGTGCGAGGCGAATGCGAACACTCAGCTTGTGGTTGATAGCGGCAGCGCCAGCCCGCGGCGTTGAGACGCCACACCATGTCGACGTCTTCGCCAGAACGAAGCGATTCATCGAAACCAGAAAGTGACCGCAGTGCTGCAGTTCGGCATAACCACATTGCAGATGGCACGTAGCTCACTCGAGTTCCGGAACGCACTCGAGCCTCGGTTTCACCCATGTCAAGCACACTTGCGGCGATTTCGTATTCTCCAAGAACTGTTGTAGTAGTGAGCGATTTCACTCGTGGCGCAACAAGGGCAACTTTGTCGTCTGCGAAATAGGGCAGCATGGTCGAAATGGTGTCGGAGGAAATCTTCACATCAACGTCGATATAGGCAATGAATTCAGAATCAACCGCAGCGAAGCCCGCGTTACGTGCAGCGGCGGGACCACTGTTCTTTTCAAGACGTACGACCCGAGAAGCGCCAAGATCGGGAAGCGTATGTGGCGAGCAGTCATCGACGACGACAACTCCATGCAGTGCTGAGCACGATGCAACGAGTGACTTCAGCGTTTCTGCTTCTTGAGCAGTGCGAATGTATGCGGGAATAACAGCAGTAACGGTATTGAGTGCAAAGCGATCAGAATCGCCAGTACTGGGAATGGGGTGAATCGCTCCTGCATCAAGTAATCGTTCGGTCAAGACTTCATGACCTGCAGGAAGGGTTTGGGCGCGCTCAATGCATTCGGCAATGGTTTGTCCGGCCTGCGAAAGCGAGAACAACTTCAATGGCGAACCAGCAAGCACAACATTTCCATTTGTCGGACGACGCCACGAACTATCGGCGATAAAGCGAACTGCGCTTGTCACGCCTTGTTCCATTGCTGACAAGTGGCATGTATGAATGCGCGTAGGTTTTCAGCCAGCATTGCGACCAGCCGTTCACCATGTTTCGCAGTTGCTGTGCGAGCGTTACCAAGAATGCCATTTGGGCTTACTGCCTGCACACCGCGAGTTTGAAGATCATGTTGTATTTCGCTCATTGGTTGCACATTGCCGATGTCTAATTTGTCCATGCGAACAAGGCGCGGATTAATTGCCATCATCAATGAAGTCTCGGTGTGTCCAGCATGTGCATCAGCACCCTGAACGTTTGGCCACCAATTGGCAATGTTGCGCTGTTCAGAATGCAACAACGCAGTTGCTCGTTTTACGGCTTCTACGTTTCCACCGTGACCATGCACCAAGATCACGCCGCTTGCCCAGTCGCATGACCGAACTAGCTCCACGATCACCGTGACGAGAGCTTCGGTGCCAATAGAAATGGTGCCTGGAAATCCTGCATGCTCGCCACTTGCGGTGATTGATATCGGTGGGGCAATAACGACGTAGTCGATGTCTTGTGCAGCAATCGTGCACAGGTGCGATGCAATTTGTGTATCAGTGTCAAGCGGTAGGTGTGGACCGTGTTGTTCGTATGAGCCAACGGGAATGATTACACATGCGTTGCGTGGAATTTCAGGCCACGTTGGCGAACTAGGCATGCCTCATTGTGACTTGCGTTTTTTCAAAATGAAACGCACAAGTTCAATAACCGCGGTAACCCCAATTGCGCAGCCAAAGGCAAAGGTGAAGGCCAATGTGTGATTATCGGCAAATGTCTTTCCACCAATAAATCCAAGTAACGACGCATAGGTTGCCCAAATAATGGTGGCGACGGCAATCCAACCCGAAAACCATTTTTGGCGTTGGTGGGTGATTCCACATGTCAGCGTCAAAATGGTTCGCCCTCCTGGAATGAACCGAGCGGTAACGAGCAGTAATCCACCACGTTCATTGATGTGGTGAATTACTGCATTTAAACGCTTCGTGCCTTTTTCGGTACGTTCGTATCGTCGTGTTACAAACGAGCTTGCCTGTTTCCCAATTTCATAAGAAAGGTGGTCGCCAATAAATGCACCACCAGCCGCGCACAACAGAACGATTCCAAGTGATAGCGAACCTGAACCAGCACTTACTCCACCAATGATGACCAATGTTTCGCTCGGTACGATTGGAATTACGGAATCAAGCACCGCGATAACAAAGATGATGACGTAAAACCAATAAGAATCCGAAAAATCTTTCAGTCCATTAAAAAACTCATTGATAAACGAGACCATGTTGGTGTTAGCGCAAGCAATTTACGCGGCGAGTTCCTCGTTCGCGCGCATGCGTCGAATGTTTGGCAGGTGACGAATAATGATCATTCCAACGAGACCAAGTACGGCAGCAATTTGCCACGAGTCTGATTCGCCAAATCCAACTGTGGCAATGACATACACAGGTACTGCGATGGTGATGATGAGTGAGGCCAGTGCAGACTTGCCGGTGAGTTTGCGTAACACGAACCACGAGGTGCACAACACTGCACTCATTACTGGGTACAGCACGAACATGGTTCCGCCGCCTGTTGCTACGCCTTTACCGCCGTGGAAACCACGAGTAACCGGGAACGTGTGACCAAGCACTGCCGCGTATGCACACGCGTAAGCCAAGTAGGAAACGTTAAGACCATCACCGAAGTGATGTGTGAGGTAGTACGCAATTCCAACGGAGGCAGAACCTTTCAATACGTCGGACACAAATACCACGAGCCCGTACTTCCAACCAAGTAGGCGAACCACGTTTGACGTTCCAGGGTTGCCAGACCCTTCTGCGGTTACATCTACTCCGCCGCGCTTGGCAACGATAAGCGCGCTTGGAATGGTGCCGAGGAAGTAGGACACAATAATTGCACCAGCAACATAAATCGGCTCGACGCCGTTCAGTGAAAAGTCCATTACTTATTTCCCCCAGTAGTTACCGAAACTTTACGCGAATGGTCCATGCTCGGTTTCGGAATGAGGGTTACGGTCGCACTCTTGAGCAGTGATTCTCCAGCACCTATTACACATTCAGGGTCTGGGCCATCGAGTGGCAAACCCGTAAAGAACTTTGCTGCCATGCAGCCGCCTTGGCACGAGTCATAGTTACCGCACGACGTGCATGCACCTTCCGACTCTGGTTCACGCAGCGAGAGGAACAGATCGCTGTTTCGCCATACGTTTGCAAAACCGCCTTCATCGTGCACCGAACCCGCTTTGAATTGATCGTGAATCACAAAAGGGCACGCGTACACATCGCCAATTGGGTCAATGAGGCACACCACGCGACCAGCGCCACATAAGTTCAAACCTGGAAGCGATTCACCAAATGCATTGAGATGGAAGAACGAGTCGCCAGTAAGCACATTGTCGCCATGTGCAATAAGCCAGTTGTAGATCTGTCGCTGCTGTGCCTGCGTTGGGTGCAATTCATTCCATGAATCTGCACCACGTCCCGCAGGACGCAAGCGTGTGATACGTAGTTGCGCGCCGTAGCTGTCGGCAAGTTGTTTGAAAGCATCGAGCTGATCAACGTTATGTCGGGTCATGACTACAGAAATTTTGAACGGCCCGAAGTTTGCGTCACGCAAGTAGTTCATGGCAGCAATAGATGTGTCGAACGATCCTTCTCCACGCACGGCATCATTTGTTGCACGGTCAACGCCGTCCATGCTGATTTGAATATCGAGGTAGTTCATGGAAGCAAGGCGCTTCGCATTTTCGGCAGTGATGTATGTGCCGTTGGTAGAAAACTTCACTCCAATGTTGTTGTGCTCGGCATGTTCAAGAATTTCGAAGAAGTCTTTGCGAATCATGGGCTCGCCGCCACCGATGTTGATGTAGAAGACTTGCAAGTCGCGCAACTGATCGAGAACGTTCTTTACTTGATCCGTATCGAGCTCGCGAGGGTCACGACGACCGCTACTGGACAAACAATGGATGCATTGCAAGTTGCAGGCATAGGTAAGTTCCCACGTCAGACAAATTGGCGCATCAAGCCCGCCCTTAAGTTGTGCGGTTAAGTTACTGGCGGACACGAATGATCTCCGATGACTCAAGTGTGCTGAGCGCGCTGACAAATGAATTCCATCGCTCTGGCGCAACATTGTGTGCAACCAACGTGTCGGCGAGTGTGTCGTGTGTAGCAACATCGCGCAACACAGCAACTACATCTGGGTGTTTGAGAAAGACAAGTTTGCGATTGCCGTAGTGATAGGCAAGGGCGCCGAATGGTTCTGGACGAAGTGCAACTTGGGGGTGCAACTCACACGCTGAATCCAGAGTGACGGTCATGGTAAAGCGACTGCGAGTTAGTACACGCCACACATGCCGTCGATAGAAATTTCCTCAACGAGGAGCTCTTCAACGATGTGCGGTGTGGTGATTGCCGAGGAAACGCTGTCGTGGCTTGCAGTCTGGGCCTGGGCGGTGTCAACGGCTAGTGGTGCTGTGGTGTCCATCACCGTCCACAGTACTCATGCGATGGGCTCGGGCTAGCGTCAGCGACAATGGCTGGGCAACAATAGAGCCAGTACCTCGCCGGCGCATCCTGCGCCAGGCGACAGTGACGAGGGGGTCAGTGTGAAGACGAAGGCAGCGGTGTTGTGGGAGCTGAACGCTCCATGGACAATCGAAGAAATTGAACTTGATGCGCCAGGTCCAAACGAAGTGTTGGTCAAACTTGCCGCTTCCGGTATGTGCCATAGCGATGAGCATTTGGTTACTGGCGACTTGCCATTTGAATTGCCAATCATTGGTGGCCATGAAGGCGCTGGAGTAGTTCAACAAGTTGGATCCAATGTCAGCTGGTTAGCACCGGGCGATCACGTGGTGTTCGGGTTTATTCCATCCTGTGGTCGTTGCGTGAGTTGCAGTACTGGCCACCAAAACTTGTGTGACCTCGGTGCATTCATGGCAACTGGAAAGCAAATCAGTGATCAGACATCACGTCACCACGCAGGTGGTAAAGACGTTGGCATTATGTGCTTGCTTGGAACATTTGCCGAACACACTGTTGTGCACGAAGCAAGTTGCATCAAAATAGAAAAGGATGTTCCTCTTGACCGCGCGTGCTTGCTCGGATGCGGTGTGGTTACCGGTTGGGGTTCAAGTGTGTATGCAGCTGAAGTAAAACCTGGTGACACTGTTGTCGTTGTAGGTGTCGGCGGAATTGGTGCGAACGCAATTCAGGGTGCTCGTATTGCTGGTGCAAAGCGCATCGTTGCAATTGACCCAGTGGAGTTCAAGCGTGAGAAGGCAATGGAGTTTGGTGCAACACACACAGCAAACTCGATGGCCGAAGCGTTGCCTCTATTGCAGGAACTCACATGGGGAACCATGGCCAACAAAGTGATCATGACCATGGGCGTTGGTAACGGCGCTGTTATTCATGAAGCAATGGCACTCACTGCAAAGCGCGGTCGTGTTGTAGTAACCAACATTCACCCAGCAACAGAGTTTGGTGCAGGCATGAGCTTGCTTGATCTCACATTGATGGAAAAGCAATTGGTTGGTTCGCTGTTTGGTTCGGGTAATCCACGTTCCGACATTCCAAAGTTGATGGGTATGTATCGCGAAGGTCAACTCGACCTCGACGGTCTTGTTACCAAGGAATATAAACTGAGCGACATCAACGAGGGTTACCGAGCAATGCGCGACGGAGAGAACATCCGTGGCGTTATTAAGTTCGACTAGATAGTCACCCACATGGCAGCAGCGTCGGCAAGCGACGTTCTTCGCGTTTCGGCAGCTTCGGTTGTTGGTCGTGCGCGTGAACTAGAACTTGTCGTCGCTGCATTGCATGGTGGTCGCCACATTTTGTTGGAAGGCCCACCTGGCACAGGAAAATCAACGCTTTTGCGGTCTGTTGCCGAAGCACTTGGCGTAGGTTTCGCCTTTGTTGAAGGCAACGCCGAACTTACGCCAGCACGATTGGTTGGGCACTTCGACCCTGCACGAGTGCTGACCGATGGATACAGCGCCGACGTATTTGTTGATGGACCGTTGGTCTCGGCATTGCGTGATGGTTCGTTGTTGTATGTCGAAGAGATCAATCGCATTCCGGAAGAAACGCTGAATGTGCTCATCACGGTGATGAGTGAAGGTGAAATTACGGTTCCGCGACTTGGCACGGTGAAAAGCGCAGCTGGATTCCGACTTGTTGCAGCGATGAACCCGTTTGATGCTGTGGGTACTGCTCGCATTTCAAGTGCGGTGTACGACCGCGTGTGTCGCGTTGCGATGACCTACCAAAGCGTTGCAGACGAAATTGAAATCGTGATTCGTGAGATAGCAAAACAGAACAGCGCATCAAACGTGTCGCGTGACTGGGTTGGCAAAGTTGTGGAAATGGTGCGACGAACGCGGAATCACTCCGACTTACGTTTTGGGTCTTCGGTTCGAGGAGCTATCGACACTGCAGTAGTTGCTGCAAGTTTGTCGGCCATGCGAAATACTTCGGTTGAAACCACGTCAATCGGATTAGACAGTGCGCTTGTAGCTTTGACAGGTCGCGTGAGATTGCGTGAAGGTAGCGTGCGCACCGCAGAAGAAGTGATTACTGAAATTTTCGCAGATGTGTTTGGTGTGAAACCGGAAGACGGCGACGCGGGAAAAGTTGGCGCCCCGACTGGGGCAACGAACTCCCGTTAGTTAAGGAAGGTACGCAAGCCGAACAGGCAGCGCAACAGGCGAGCAAGCGCACTACATCTCGCAAAGAATTGTCGAAGCATTCAGGGTTTGAAGAGATTTCTCCTGAAGTTGGCGAACTGGATGAAGTTGCATTCGATGAGGCCATGCAGAATTCGCCTGACGAAACGCTGTCAATGCTTGCCGACTTAACGGCGGCAACCGACCCAGCACTCCGCGACCTTGCGCGAAAGCTTGCTGGACGAATTTTGATCGAACTTGCACAAAGTGGGAAACCGCGTCCCAGAGGAATTGGAAAAATGTCACTACGCAGGTATCAGCCAGATGCAGGCGACATTGACATTGATGCAAGCCTCGATGCATTGAATGAATTACGTGCGACTGGTGTAGTGGACGCCGATGAGATACGTGTGCGCGGCTGGCTGCGACCCGGCACAGCAATCAGCTTGGTGGTGGATAGAAGTGGGTCAATGGGCGGCAAGCCACTTGCCAATTCGGCAATGGCTGCAGCCTCTATTGCTGCACGTGAGCCTGCTGACTACAGCGTGTTGGTGTTCGGGAAAGACGTGATTGCAGCCAAATCCCAAGATGTTCATAAGTCAGGTGATGACGTGGTGAACACCGTGCTTGCACTTCGCGGGTTTGGTACAACTGACCTGGCTGGGGCGTTATATGCATCTCGTGAGCAACTTGCACGTTCGCGAGCGTCACGGAGAATCACGGTGCTGTTGTCTGATTGTCGAGCAACCGTTGATGGCGATGCGCGAGCCGCAGCGAAGTCGTTGGATGAGCTTGTAGTGATTGCGCCGTCAGAAGATGATGCAGAGGCTCGAACTTTTGCCGATGCTGTTGGAGCACGATTTACAACAGTGAGTGGTCCAAGTGATATTCCCGACGCAATGCGTCGCGTGCTTGACTAGCGACAGCTTGGGTCGTCTGGAGGCGAAATTCCGTAGGTGTTTTGCTCTGGCGCAACCACAGGAATAGTTGTTGGAGTAACACCGTTACTTGGTCGCATATTTAAGTACGCAACTGTGGAAATGATTGCTCCCATAGCGCCTTCAGCAGAAGTGGTGTCTGGCGAAGGATTGCTGGCTGCAGAACCAGGTGTTGCAAAACTTGCTTTGCCCTGGAACAGAGCAAGAATTTCGCGCATGGTGTCGTTTTGAATTCGCGGAACGAGTACGGCTTGATCGCCAATCATTTGACCAGATCCTTCAACCGTGTACGTAGGAATACCACTGGTGTTGATATTGCGCATTGCTTGTGCAAGTTGCAGCATCGTGATGGGAGTAAGTCGGTCATCGGTAATCACGTTTTTCAACGCAGCGTTGAGGAGCTCATTTGCAACTTTCGGGCTGGATGAACCTTTGTCAAGGGCTCGTTGCATGGCTCTGCGAATGAAGTCTTGTTGGCGGCTAATACGGCCAAGGTCGGAAGTTCCATCATTCACCCACGCTTTTTTTGCAGGGTCAAAATATGAGTAGCCAGAGCGTGAACGAACGTATGCAAGAGCGTGATCCCCACTGAATTCGAAGCAACCTGGTGCTGGAACATACAGTCCAGTTTTCTTGTCTCGGGTTTCGTAGAGGAATGGAACCTTTACTCCGCCAACTGCGTCAACAATTTCTTTAAATGCGCAGAAATCAATGTTGACGTAATGGTCAATGGAAATTCCGAAGTTTTGATAGATGGTGTCGGCGAGCGTGTTGGGGTTCTTGCGTTCGAATGCTGTGTTAATACGGTTCGATCGTGTTGATCCAGCAATCTTCACCCACAGGTCACGAGGAAATGAGAGAAATGCAGCTTGGTTGTCCTTCGGGTTGACCCGAATAATCATGATGGTGTCGCTGCGTTCGCCGAATGAAGTGCGGTCGCCAAAAGCCCCTGCATATGGGGAATTTGGATCTACACAGCTGCCATTGTCCGAACCCGTGAGGAGGAAGTTCTTCGCTTCAAGGTCGCCTTCACTGAGGTTCCATTGGTCGGAAGGAGCAATATTGGCGTCTTCGTTTACGGCGACATCGTCGCCACGATTCAAGCTGACAACTTGGCGAGCGCCCAAACGTTGACCGGCATACAGCAGGCCGCCGCCAACAATAAGTAATGACGCGGCAATCGCAATGTTGAAAATCAGTACCGCATAGTGCGAACGCGGGCGCTGGTATTTGGTCATTGTGCCAACAAGCGAACAGTTGTTGAAATGTGCTCACTTGTATGTGAGACAAACTCAATTTTCTGAGCAACGCCAGCATTGAGTAAATCGACCAGACCCGATTGCAAAAGCGAAGTTTGTGAATCAGTTGCAGAAACCAGCACGTGTTCTACTTCTGCACGCTGCGAAACCTTTGCTTCAGTTTTTGTGCGGCGAATAACAGCCAGCACATTGCACACTGCGTCAAGCAAGTCTTCGGTAGCTTCAACATTCGAAGTTCCGCCAAGCAAGTCTGAACGAGTTGGCCAC
>JALQUZ010000005.1:0-11575 GCA_023263695.1 Ilumatobacteraceae bacterium | reverse complement strand
CCACCAATTCGGAGACCGTGGGCCATGGTGCGCGGTGCACCGATGTGCCGTGCCACCAGTTCCATACCTCTTCGGAAGCGAAGGGAAGAATGGGGGCGAACAGACGCTGCAGTGCGGAGAGTGCACGACGCAACGCAACGCGTGCCGAGTCCGCACCCTTGTTTCCGTCGTCGGCATAGGCGCGGGTCTTCACCAATTCCACGTAGTCATCGCAGAACCACCAGAAGAACGATTCAGACTTTTCAAGTGCTCGCGCGTAGTCGTATGTTTCAAACGCAGTCGTTGCTTCATCAACAACTGATGCAAGGCGGGAGAGCATGGCAATGTCGACTGCTTCAGATGGTGTGGCTGTTGGGTTTGCTTCACCGAAGCCGAGTACAAACTTGGTGACGTTGAGCAATTTGGTTGCAAGCTTGCGGCCAACCTTCATTTGGTCTTCGCTGAATGCGGTATCAACTCCAGGGCGAGCGCTTGCTGCCCAGAAACGAACTGCATCGCTTCCGTATTGCTCAAACAAATCAATCGGTGTAACGACGTTGCCCTTTGACTTCGACATCTTCTTGCGGTCTGGATCAAGAATCCAACCCGACAACGCAGCGTTCTTCCATGGCGCAATGTTGTGCTCAAAGTGCGAACGCACTGTGGTAGCGAACAACCAGGTGCGAATGATGTCGTGTGCCTGCGGTCGAACATCCATCGGGAAGATGTTGTTAAATAACTTCTGGTCGTCAATCCATCGGCCTGCAATTTGTGGTGTAAGCGACGACGTTGCCCATGTGTCCATCACGTCTGGTTCGCCCATGAATCCACCTGCAACTCCGCGTTGTGCTTCGGTGAAACCGGCAGGGACGTCGGAACTTGGGTCGATCGGAAGCTGCGATTCACTTGGAATGATTGGGTTATTGAAGTCGGGTTCGCCAGCGGCGTTGAGTGGATACCACAGCGGAATGGGAACTCCGAAGTAACGCTGACGACTAATCAGCCAGTCACCATTTAGTCCACCTACCCAGTTGGTGTAGCGGTGCTGCATGAAGTCGGGGTGCCATGCAAGTTCGTCGCCACGCTTCAGCAATGCAGCACGCAGTACTTCGTCGCGACCGCCGTTGCGGATATACCACTGGCGACTGGTCACGATTTCGAGCGGGCGGTCACCCTTTTCGAAGAACTTCACTGGGTGAGTGATTGGCTCTGGCTCACCATTCATATCGCCGCTCGCACGCAACAACTCAACAATTGCTGCTTGCGCCTGCTTCACACCTTTTCCAGCGAGTGCTAGGTAGTTGGCAGTTCCTGTAGCTGAAGTAATCCAGTCCGGCATGTCGGCAACAATGCGACCGTCGCGTCCGATGACTGCACGCGTCGGTAAATTCAGTTCGCGCCACCAAATGACGTCGGTGAGGTCACCGAATGTGCAGATCATGGCGATGCCGGTGCCTTTGTCAATTTGTGCAAGCTCGTGAGCAACGACAGGAACTTCAACATTGAACAACGGAGTGCGCACAGTTTTTCCAAACAACGGTTGATAACGCGGGTCGTCTGGGTGCGCAACGAGAGCAACACATGCTGGAATCAATTCTGGGCGAGTAGTGGCAATGGTGACGTTGCCTTCACCATCGGTGCGCGCAAAATTAATGGAGTGATACGCACCAGGCCGTTCGCGGTCTTCAAGTTCGGCTTGCGCAACTGCTGTGCCGAAGTCGACGTCCCACAGCGTTGGCGCTTCTTGCGCGTACGCCTCGCCACGTGACAAGTTGCGAATGAATGCTGCCTGACTTGTTCGTCGTGCGTAGTCACTAATTGTGGTGTACAACAACGACCAGTCAACCGATAGTCCAAGCCTGCGGAATAGGTCTTCAAAAATCTTTTCGTCTTGGTGCGTAAGTTCAACACACAACTCAATGAAGTTGGGACGAGAAATGGCTACCGCGCGGTGATCCTTGGGTACATCGCCGCGAAAGGGTGGTGTGAACTTTGGGTCGTAGGCAACGTTTGGGTCGCACGACACGCCGAAGTAGTTCTGAACGCGACGTTCAGTTGGCAATCCGTTGTCGTCCCAACCCATTGGGTAAAACACGCTCTTGCCGCGCATGCGCCAAAAACGCGCAACGGTGTCGGTGTGTGTGTAACTAAATACGTGTCCCATGTGCAATGAACCACTGACCGTTGGCGGTGGGGTGTCAATGGCAAATACTTGGTCACGCGATGCATTGCGATCGAAGGTGTAGACGCCCGATGCCTCCCATTTTTCGATGAGAGTGGATTCCAGGTTGTCGAGGGTTGGCTTTTCGGGGACGTTCATCGCGGTTCAACTGTATTGGAGCGCAACTGGGCTTGACATCTTGTTGCGCCTCTAGGCTTGACCCGTGCTGCATTTGTACGACACCGTTACGCGCGAGGTGCGCGAACTGAAAATGCGAGAGCCTGGCAAGTTGGGCATCTATTTGTGCGGTCCAACCGTGTACGGGCCACCGCATTTGGGTCACGGTCGAGCAACGTTGGTGTACGACATTTTGCGTCGCTATTTGGAATGGTCTGGCGTGCAGGTTCGACTGGTGTCCAATATCACCGACATTGACGACAAAATTATTGACCGCGCAAATCGAGAGAATCGTGACTGGACCGAGATCACGCACAAGTGTGAGGACATCTGGTTTAAGGCAATGGGTGAACTTGGCGTGTTGCGACCAACCGATGTTCCTCACGCGACCGACTATGTAGAACATATGGTGGCCATGATTGACGACCTTGTGTCACGCAACGCTGCCTATGCCACCGATGACGGTGTGTATCTAGATATTTCATCTGTTCCCGACTATGGCCTACTTGCGCATCAAAGTTTGGATGACATGTTGAGCGGTGGTGGCGATCGTGAAGTGCTCGGTGCTGCGCAAAAGCGTCAGTCAGCAGACTTTGCATTGTGGAAGTTTTCAAAGCCGGGCGAACCAAGCTGGCCATCACCGTGGGGTGAAGGTCGACCAGGTTGGCACAGCGAATGTGTGGTCATGAGTTTGGAATTATTGGGTGAAGGATTTGATTTGCATTGCGGCGGAGCCGACTTGCGATTCCCACACCACGAAAACGAACGAGCTCAGGCAGTTGCACTTGGAAAAACATTTGCACAGCACTGGATGCACAACGGATTTGTCGTTGACACTGAAGGTGAAAAGATGTCGAAGAGCCTTGGCAACGTAACGAACCTGGTCGACCTGGTGCAGCACTATGACCCACGCGCGTATCGCATGTTGCTATTACAAACGCATTACCGCTCACCAGTAAAAGTTGGTCAAGACAACATTGATGCTGCAGTGAATTCACTTGCCGGTCTTGATGGTTTCGCTAACCGCATGGCGAATGCCTCTTTGCCAAAATCCGAAGCAGATGCAACCGTGATTGCGCAGTTCCGCACCTTCATGGATAACGACTTAGACACGTCGTCGGCCATGGCACTCATTTTTGATGCTGTTCGTCGCGCAAATATTTCAGCAGAATCTGGTGATAACGCCACTACCGCCGCACTTGCAAGTGCGGTCACAGAAATGACACAAGCACTGGGTTTGAAATTGAGCGCAGGTGACGACATCGATGCGGTAATCGTGGAGCGGGCGAACGCTTTGGATGCCGCGCGGAAAGCAAAAGATTTCGCGCAAGCAGACGCCATTCGAAATGAACTTCAAGCGGCTGGCTATGTGGTGGAAACCACGAAAGACGGCACGCGAGTGCGTCGCAGTTAGATTCGGCTCCACTCATCATGAACGCTGAAAAATCAGTTCGGGAACCGTTGCCACGTGGCTTCTGGGTCATTTGGTCAACGGTTGCGCTCGACATGGTTGGGTTTGGAATTGTCGCGCCAATTCTTGGTCGGTATGCCGACCGTTTTGGTGCAAACGGATTTCAAGTTGGCCTCTTGTTTGCCTCGTTTTCATTGGCTCAAATGGTGTTCTCACCAATTCTTGGTCGCTGGTCAGATCGCGTTGGTCGCAAACCTGTCATTGTCATTTCACTCATTGGAACTGCAATCGGCAGTTTTATTACGGGTGCCGCGGGCGCACTGTGGGTGTTGTTTGCGGGTCGCTTAATTGACGGCGCATCGGGAGCAAGCATTTCGGTTGCACAGAGCGCAATTGCCGATCTTGGCGCGCCAAAGCAACGCGCACGAATGCTTGGCATGTTGGGCATGGCATTTGGTGTGGGGTTCGTTGTTGGGCCTGCACTTGGTGGTCTTGCTGCACTCGGCGGACCACACGTTCCTTTTTATGTTGCAGGTGTACTCGCTTCAATTAACGCGGTTGCAGCGATCATCCGCTTGCCTGAAACGAAAACAGCACGGCAACACCAGCCAGTGGAAACGCATGAACACAGGCACCGCAATATTTCTTCTTGGGTTGTTATTGGGTTCTTCTCCACACTTCCGTTCGCAGGTTTCGAAGCAACATTTTCTTTATTTGGTGGATCACGATTCAATTTGACTGAAGCCGGTACTGCAGCGGTTTTTCTTGCGGTTGGATTACTGATGTCTGCAGTTCAAGGCGGGCTTATTGGTCCGCTGACACATAAGTTTGGATCGTTGCCGCTGTTACGTGTTGGCCAAGTATTCGTTGCAGTGGGGATGTTATTCCTAGGGGCAGCGGCGGTATGGCCGGTGTTGTTCATTGCACTTGCATTCATGGTCATTGGTGCAGGAATTGCAAGCCCTTCACTCACCACACTGGTTGCAAACTCTGCTCCAGAAGCAAAGCGCGGGGAAGTACTTGGCTTTCAGCAATCATCTAATGCACTCGCACGTGTCATTGGTCCACCACTTGCTGGTTTAGCTTTTGATCACATCGGTGTTGGTGCGCCGTTCACACTTGGCGCTGGTATTTACCTTGTTGCCATTGTTGTTGCATCTCGTCGCTCGTTACACAGCGCAGTATGAGCGAAGAAACACGCATGGGCTATCAGCCTGCACTTGATGGTCTTCGTGCGCTTAGTGTTATAGCGGTGATCTTGTATCACGCGGGAATTCATTGGTTACCGGGTGGGTTTATTGGTGTCGAAGTGTTTTTCGTTGTCAGTGGCTTTCTCATAACGTCATTGCTGATTGATGAACAGCATGTGTCGGGCAAGGTAAGCCTTAAACAATTTTGGATACGGCGGGCTCGCCGGTTGCTGCCGGCACTATTCACCATGCTTGTTGTTGCACTTGTGGCAGTGACATTTTTTGCAAAAGATTCCGCAGCAGATTTTCGCCGTGATGTAGCGCCAGCACTTGGGTATTTTTCCAACTGGTGGCAGATTTATTTCGTTGAAACGCCCTACTTTGCAGCGAATTCATTGCCCATGCTCCGCCACCTTTGGTCGCTTGCGGTAGAGGAGCAGTGGTATGTGTTGTGGCCCGTTGTGTTCACGTTTGTGTTGGGTAACAAGCGCATTCCACGTTTGATTTCGGCCCTAGTTATTGGGCTTTTGGCTGCTGGGGTAATGGTGGGAACCGCGCTGGCATTTATTGCAGACAATGAAACTCGCACCAATTTTCTGTATCTCAGCACGCTTACTCGGTCGAGCGGGTTGTTGCTTGGAGCAGCATTGGCATGCGCTTGGCGACCATGGAAAAAATCAGTATTGAGGTTTGCCAAAATTCGATCTTTAGTTTCCGATCTTTTTGCGTTGGTCTCGTTCGCGGCGCTTGGCTATATCGCTGCCTTCATTCATGTTGCCGATGAACGTTTATATGTTGGTGGGCTAGCTGCGGCCACAATTGCATCGGCAGTCATCATTGCAGTGGTTGTACGTTCGGGAAATTCGCTCGTTAAAAAAGCGCTGTCAACTCCACTATTGGTCGAAATTGGTCGACGTTCGTATGGACTGTATTTATGGCATTGGCCAATTTTTGTGGTCACGAGTGCACGGTTGTCATCAACCCGTCTTGCGTACGCACTTACTGCAACCGTCATCGTGAATGAATTTGTCTTTCAATTCATTGAAGTGCCAACACGAAAGGGAGCAATTGGTAATTGGCTCCGCCAACGACAACAATTGTCTGCAATGCGCCGTCGTCTACCAGTTGTGCTTACCGCGGTGGTCGTTGCGTTAGTTGGTGTATCCAGTGTGCAGCTGTCGGGAATTCAGGCTCGCGATATTTCGGTTGATACGGGAAATGCTGACGTGGTGTTTGTTGTACCAACGAGCGTTCCATCACCGGCCACCACTCTGGCCAATACCCCAGCAACCAGCACGACATTGGCAATACTTCCGCGCCGCCTACTCATTGTTGGTGACTCGCAAGCACATGCCATTGCTATTAACAAACCAAGTGGCATCGAAAAGACATTTTTAATTACCGATGGCTCTATTGATGGCTGTGGTGTGTATGACCGAGGTGTTGGCATTGGTGGAGCAACAGGAAAGTTCCGTCGCAACTTTGCCAATTGTTCAGGTTTTGAAACCAAGTGGTCAAAATCCGCAGCAACATCGCGTGCAGATGTTGCACTCGTAGTTATTGGTGCATGGGAAGTTATGGACTTGCAGATCAACAGCTTTTTATTCAAGTTGAACACTGTTCCTGCAGACACCATGTTCAAAACTCAATTGCAGCGAGGCATCGATGCATTGCGTAAAGAAAATGTTGCCGTTGCCTTGCTTGAAGTTGCATGTATGCGACCGGTTGAATCAAAAGGTGGGCCGGTTCCACCATTGCCACAGCGTGGCGATGATTCGCGCACGGGCCATCTGAACGCGTTGATGCGTGAAGTTGCTGCGCCAGAAAACGATGGCGTGTACTTCGTGAGCGGTCCCAAAGAATGGTGCACAGACCCAAAGGTCGCCAACAGTCTGAGCTACCGCTGGGACGGAGTACACGTATATAAGCCGGGAGCGAAGCTCATTTTGGAGTCAATTGCGTCGGCTTTGCTGCACATTCCCGTTACCCGCACGAAGTAGCCGTGGCGCTTACCGTGCGGTAACTTGTGCGCATGGCTGAATTTTCACTTGCACTCAACGATGACCAAATACAACTCAAAAACTGGATTCACCAGTTTGCAGTAGACACCATTCGTCCCGCCGCACATGAATGGGATGAAAAAGAAGAGTTCCCATGGCCTGTTGTGCAAGAGGCAGCGAAGATCGGTTTGTACGGCCTGGATTTCATCATGAACGCAATGGCCGACCCAACTGGTCTCACCATGGTGGTTGCAATTGAGGAACTGTTCTGGGGCGATGCTGGTATTGGCATGGCAATTATGGGTTCAGGTCTAGCTGCAGCAGGTATTGCAGGCAATGGAACACCAGAGCAAATGATGGAGTGGGTTCCACAGTGTTATGGAACAGCAGACGATGTAAAGCTTGGCGCATTTTGCGTGAGCGAACCAGACGCAGGTAGCGACGTGTCAAACTTGCGCACACGTGCGGTGTACGACGAAGCAACTGACGAGTGGGTAATCAACGGAACGAAGGCTTGGATCACCAACGGTGGAATCGCCAACGTGCACGTGGTTGTTGCTGCAGTTGACCCGGAACTTAAGGGCCGTGGTCAGGCGAGCTTCATTATTCCTCCAGGAACAAAAGGACTGTCGCAGGGTCAGAAATATATGAAGCACGGAATTCGTGCGAGCCACACTGCAGAAGTGGTGCTCGACAATGTGCGCGTACCGGGTCGTTGCTTGTTGGGAGGAAAAGAAAAGCTCGATGCCAAACTTGCTCGCTACCGCGAAGGAACATCAAGCGGCAAGCAGCCAGCGATGGCGACTTTTGAAGCAACGCGCCCAGCAGTTGGTGCACAAGCACTTGGTGTTGCTCGCGCGGCTTATGAATATGCATTGGATTACGCGAAAGAGCGACATGCATTCGGCAAGCCAATCATCATGAACCAGGCAATTGCGTTCAAACTTGCCAACATGATCACGCAAATTGATGCGGCACGCTTGCTCATCTGGCGCGCATCGTGGCTTGCAAAGAACGGTGGCTACAAAAATGCAGAAGGTTCACAGAGCAAGTACTACGCATCAGAAATGTCGGTTCGCGTGACAGAAGATGCCATCCAAATTTTGGGTGGCTATGGCTACACACGTGAATACCCAGTGGAGCGCTGGCACCGTGACGCCAAGATTCACACCATCTTTGAAGGCACCTCAGAGATTCAGCAGCTGGTTATTTCGCGCGCCATTTCGGGTTTACGCATCGAATAGCCGAAAGGCATAAACATCAGTTGCCGCGTGCAGTAATAAACGCAGCAACACAGGTATCGATATCTGCTTTTGTGTGCGTTGCACAAACCTGCACGCGAATGCGAGCCTTGCCCATTGGTACAACGGGGTAAGAAAATGCCACAACGTAGATACCAAGTTTGAATAACTCTGCAGCCATACGCACGGCTTCGTGTTCGTCGGCAAACATGACGGGAACAATTGGGTGTTCACCGGGGAGCAAAGTGAATCCTGCGGCAGCCATTTGATCGCGGAAATACTTGGCGTTTTCACGGAGAGTTTCTCGGGTATTGGCACCTTCGGCGACAAGGTCGAGAGCAATAAGCGAACCAGCCACCACCGTTGGAGGAATGGAGTTCGAGAACAAATACGGTCGAGCGCGCTGACGGAGCAAGTCAACTATTTCTTGGTGTGCTGAAATGTAGCCACCAGATGCACCGCCTAACGCTTTGCCCAGCGTGCCAGAAATAATGTCAACCCGGTCGCGAACACCAAACTTTTCTGGCGTACCTGCACCTGTTGCGCCAATAAACCCAACAGCATGCGAGTCGTCCACCATGACCATTGCTTCATATTTGTCGGCAAGATCGCAAATTTCCTGAAGCGGAGCAAATGATCCGTCCATGGAGAACACTCCGTCGGTGACAATGAGTGTTCGACGAGCACCGCGAGCAGCAACAAGTTGGGCCTCGAGGTCGGCCATGTCGCGGTTTTTGTAGCGGTAACGGGTTGCCTTGCACAGACGAATTCCGTCAATGATTGAGGCGTGATTCAGTTCGTCTGAAATTACGGCGTCGTCTTGGTCGAGAAGTACTTCAAATACCCCTCCGTTTGCATCGAAGCATGAAGGAAACAAAATGGTTGCATCGGTTCCTAGAAGTGCGGATAAACGTGATTCAAGTTCATCGTGTTGTGACTGAGTTCCACAAATGAAGCGCACGCTTGCCATGCCAAAGCCATTGATGTCGAGCGACTCTTTGGCCGCAGAAATAATCGCTGAATTATTGGCGAGCCCGATGTAGTTGTTTGAGCAAAAGTTAATGAGGTCTTTAGTGTTGCTTAAAACGTGTGATGCCTGTGGAGAGTCAATTAAACGCTCACGCTTGTATAAACCCGCAGTTTGAATGTCTTCGAGGGTCTTCTGCAGATCTTGTTTAACGCTGGTGTACATGTTGTTGCCTTATGACCAATCCATGATGACTTTGCCCGAATTTGATGAACGTGCTGCAGCGAATGCTTTGTCCCATTCATTTGCAGGAAAGCGGTCGGTAATGACGTCACGAATGTCGAGGCCCGTTTGAATGAGTGAATTCATTGCGTACCACGTTTCGTACATTTCACGACCATAAATTCCCTTAATAGTGATCATGTGAGTGACGAGCTTCGCCCAGTTGATGGAGATTTCTTTGCTCGGTAATCCAAGAACAGCAATGCGACCGCCGTGGCTGAGGTTGTCCAAAATGTCCGGAAGTGCAGTTGGTGCACCGCTCATTTCCAGTGCAACGTCAAAGCCTTCTTTCATGCCCAACGTTTTCTGTGTTGCAGCGATGGACGAAGTCAAGGGGTTAATGGCCAGGTCAACTCCCATTGATCGAGCAAGTTCTAAGCGCGATTCATTAATGTCGCTGACTACTACATAGCGCGCACCAACGTGTCTAGCGACTTTGGCAGCCATAAGACCAATGGGGCCCGCTCCAGTGATAAGCACGTCTTCGCCTGCAACAGGAAACGTGAGTGCGGTGTGCACGGCGTTTCCAAATGGATCAAAGATTGCACCAAGCTCGGCATCTACCGCTGCAGAGTGCACCCACACGTTGCTTGCAGGAATCACTACGTATTCGGCGAACGCGCCATTGCGGTTCACTCCAACACTTGAGGTGTTCTTGCACATGTGTCGTCGACCAGCACGGCAGTTGCGGCACGTTCCACAAATGATGTGTCCTTCACCCGACACCAGCGCACCAACTTCGAGCGAGTCCACTTCTGATCCCAACTCCACAATGCGGCCAGAAAATTCGTGACCAATAATGAGCGGAGCATTTACTGCTGAAGCCGCCCATGCATCCCATGACTCAATATGAAGGTCGGTGCCGCAGATGCCGGTTTTTTCAACACGAATCTTGACCTCGTTTGGTCCTGGAGTTGGTTCAGCACACTCGATCATTTCCAGACCAGGAGCTGCGGATGGCTTAAAAAGTGCGCGCATAGTGGGGCTAATCGTAGTGCCACCTTGGTAGCCCAGATTTATCGAATTGGTTCTAACCTGCGCCTGTGAACACTTTTCTGAGTAATGCGCTCGATGCTGCAGTCGTGCCTGGCTTTTCCAAAATCGGTTATGCAATTCGCAAGCGATTAGGTAATTGGCAGCCAATTTCGGGGTTTGATCTGCGGGGGAAAACCATCGTCATTACGGGGCCAACTTCCGGACTTGGGAAGGAAGTTGCTCGACAACTCGCCCCAACTGGCGCCAACCTAGTGCTAGTTGCACGAAATGAAGAAAAATGTGCTCGCGTAATTGAAGAAATTGCCCCACTGTGCACGGGAAGCAAACCAATTTTTGTGCGCGCAGAAATGGGGGACTTGGAATCAGTCCGCAGTGCTTGCGTATTGATACAACAACTGTTCAGTCACGTCGATGTGTTGATTCACAACGCCGGCGCGTTGCTGAACACTCGCCAGGTATCGCCACAAGGAATTGAACAAACTGTTGCATCGCACGTTGTTGGCCCATTCCTCATGACCACCTTGCTGCTTCCGCTACTGGTAGGTGGCCGAGTGGTAACCGTGTCATCGGGTGGCATGTACACCAGTCCACTACCAGCATTCGACAAAGGCGAAACACTTGAGATGCCTGCGCAGAAATATGGCGGATCAAAGCAATATGCAATTGCTAAACGAGCACAAGTAACGCTGACCGAAATGTGGGCCATGCGCGAGCCTCAGACAGAGTTTGTATCAATGCATCCGGGTTGGGCGGACACGCCAGGAGTGCAAGAGAGCATCCCTGGGTTTCGAAAAGTAACTTCACCCATCTTGCGAACAGCAAGTGAGGGTGCTGACACGATTTCCTGGCTTGCGGCGGTGAATCCGTTGCCAGGAAAAAACGGATCTTTTTGGTCTGATCGCGAAGTTCGTCCAACGCACAAAACTCCGCAATCCAAAAAACTTGATTCCGAATCAAACCGACTAGCACTCTGGCACTACGTAGAAAATTTGAGTAAGTAATTTCGCCTACGCTCAATATGTGTCGTCTGCATATGAGCAAGCCCTCAACAAAGTTGCGAGTGGAACACCTCCCCAAGTTGCCGCTCGAGAACTTGTTTCTCAAATGACGCTTGACGAAAAGGTGCATTGCCTAGATGGTGGTGTCCCATTTTGGATTGGAATAGGTGACA
>JALQUZ010000059.1 GCA_023263695.1 Ilumatobacteraceae bacterium | reverse complement strand
TGGTACTCTGAAAATGGAGCATCAATTAAGGGGGAAACATGGAAACTATAAAGTCATTATTTGATTTCAAGTTTGACAAAATTTTGACAGCAAAAGTTCTTCGAATACTTTATGCAATTGTTGCTTGTTTTAGCACTCTTGGTGCTATTGGTTTTGTAATTACTGGTATTAGCGACAAAAACGCTGCGCTCGTAATCATTGGTCCGTTGGGATGCATCGTTTATTTGATGTTTTTTCGAATCATTTTTGAATCATTAATTATTAAGTTCCAAATGGCTCAGGACATCAGAGACATTAAAAACAAATATGTACCGACCATTCCGCCGCCTCCAACTCTTTAGAGGTATTCGGGTACTCGTCGCTGATATACCTGTGAAATCAGTGGCGAAGAAATAATGAAGTCAGCAGATGCGCGGTTGCAGGCAACGGGAATATTCCATACGGCTGCAATGCGCAGCAAGGCCTTAATGTCCGGGTCGTGAGGCTGAGGTTCGAGAGGGTCCCAGAAAAACATCATGATGTCGACGCGGCCTTCGGCAATGCGCCCGCCGAGCTGTTGATCGCCACCAAGTGGTCCGCTTTTCAAACGCTCTACTTCTAAGCCAGTGTGTTCGGCAATAATTCGTCCCGTAGTGCCAGTGCCAACAAGTGTGTGCTGAGCAAGCTCTTCGCGATGCGCCTTTGCCCATTCCAACATTTCGTCTTTCATGTTGTCGTGTGCAACTAAAGCGATGCGCTTTTTTGCTGGACTTTCAATGTCGGTCATCACGGTTGCTGTCATGAATTGAGTTTTACAGGTTTGACATATGGGGTAGGTTTTTAACTATGAAGATCAAGCAAATTGTTCGTAACGAATTGGTGATGGAAACCCCAGTTGGCAAACTTCGTTTAGTTGCATCGAACAAAGGGCTTACTGCAATTGATGTGAAAGCGACGTACAGCAAGTTGGCGACAAAGCCAGATGGTCGCGCACAGGAAATTCTCGCTGAAACTCGCAAGCAATTGACGCAATATTTTGCGGGTGATCGCAAAAAGTTTGATCTTCCATTTGACTTAACTGGCACACCCTTTCAAGTGAAAGCGTGGAAAACCCTGACACGAATTCCCTATGGGAAGACCATTTCATATGGCGAACAGGCAAAGGCCATGCGCAAGCCAAAAGCATTTCGCGCAGTTGGGTCTGCGAATGGCAAGAATCCGATTCCCATCATCATTCCGTGCCACCGCGTGATTGCAAGCAACGGCGGACTTGGCGGATATTCGTTAGGCCTAAAAATGAAACGGCAGCTAATGAAACTTGAAGGAATTAGTGCGGCTGGGTAAAGCCGAAACATTCGCGTAGGTATTCATCGCGAAGAGCTTCTGATGGAGCGCCAAGAGCAACAACCCGTTGAGCAAGCAACATGACTGCATCGGCCGACTCTGCGTCGGCAAGTTCGTGAGTTGCAAGCACCACCGTTACTCCGCGAGCTCGTTCAGTTGCAATGAGGTCTGCAACCACTTGGCGGCCGTTGAGGTCGAGTCCGGCTGTTGGTTCGTCCAGCAGTAACACTTCAGCCTGACGTGCAAGTACTTGAGCAAGGTGCGTGCGTTGTTGCTGACCACCCGACAAGTCGCGAATCGGATCGTTTGCATGGCTGTCAATGCCGGTTCGCTTCATGGATTCCAAAACAATGAGGCGATCCGCATCTGTTGAGCGTTTAAACAGCCCAAGGTGTGCATAACGACCCATGGCAACAACGTCTTGAACACACAGTGGGAGCGTGTGCGAAGAAACTGGGTGCTGTGGCAAATATGCAACTCGCGTAGGAAGTTGTCCTGCCGCAGACCCAAGCAATGTGAGTTCGCCGTGCATTGGGTGAATCAAACCGGCAAGTGTTTTGAGCAGCGTGGATTTGCCTGAACCATTGGTGCCAATAAGCACGAGCAGTTCACCTGGCTGCAGTTTCAGTGAGATGTTGTCGACAACCGGACGTTTGCCATAACCAACAGCAAGTGAAGAAGCGTGAATGGAAGTCATTACACGTGGATCTCGCCGTGAACGTGTGGGTGTTCGTGGTCATGGTGATCGTGACCACGAGATTTACGAATTTCATTTGCTGTTGCCGAAATGGCAAAGATGGCCACCGCAGTGAGCACGATGCTTGCTCCAGCTGCTAGGTCGTAGTGGTAGCTAATGAGTAGACCTATATATGTAGACAACGAACCCACGAGTGCGGCGATCAGCATCATGGACTCGATGCGTCGGGCGAACAATGAGCCAGTGGCTGCTGGGGCAATCAGCATTCCCAACACCAGCAAGGTGCCAACAGTTTGGAAACTGGCGATCACAGTGAGGGCCACCATGGTGAGCATCACATTGTGGAACAGGCGAGCCGAGAATCCAGAGGTACGGGCGAGGCCATCATCTACCGACAAAAGCAGGAATGGTCGCCGACTGACATATGCAATAGCTCCAACAATGACGAGTGCAATGAACTGCCAAGTTAAGTCAGTGGTGGTGATGCCCAGCAATTCGCCGAACAAAATGTGAGCAAGGTCGCCAACAAATGAAGAAGAGCGCGAGGTGATCATGACGCCGAGTGCCAGCATGCCAACGAAGAGCAAACCAATTGCGGTGTCGCCCGAAAGTCGAAATCGCCTCGACACCACACTGACGCCACCCATCATCACGGCCGCGCCAATTGCCGCGCCGACTATTCCCGACACTCCAAGCAACATTGCAGTTGCAATTCCGGGGAGCACGCCGTGCGCTAGTGCGTCACCAACAAATGCCAAACCGCGTAAGACAACAAACGTTCCGGCAATGGCGCAGGTGCATGCCACCAAGATTCCGCCAAACAAGGCAAGCCTCATGAACTCGTTGTTTGCGAACGGGTCAATGAGGTAGTTCATTTCAATGCATCAACAATCTGGTTTGCAAGATTGAGCATGAACTCACGGTAGTTCGCAGCATCATGCAAGTAATGTGTGCTGAGCGTTACTGCCTTGATATTGAGTTCATTCGCCAATTGATCGGCAACATTCTGTGGAGTTCCGAGGCCAGTGAAAATTGCTTTCACTTTGTTAGCTATCGCAAGCTCTTTCAACACTGCAAGCTGCTTTGCTGTTCCTTCAGAAGTGGTAGATAAACCAGGAATGATTGCGCCAATAACTGTGCAACCGTAATGGTCTGCAAAGTATCCTAATTCATCGTGTCCACTCACCATCACACACGATGAAAGGGTTTTCATTTTTGCGAGAATATCCCGATCAATTTGAGTAAGTTCTTCAACTTCGGTAGTGGCATCAAGTGCAAGGCCGGTTGCGTCGTTAAGCGCAGAAGTTAAAGCAGGAAGTGCCTGAATAAAATTCATTGGTGAAAGCCAAATGTGTGGATCTGCAACAACATGCTCGCCTTCAACAACACGTTGTGTGATGGAATTGCCAACTCGAAACTGTGGAACTCCGTTTGATTCGGCAGTAGCGAGAACTTCAAGTAAGCCTTCCTCGAAATCGAGTCCATTCGAAATCACGATGCTGGCGTTGTTGATGGTTTCGATGTCGCGCGCCGATGGTTGAAATTCGTGGGGGTCTTGGCCATCAGGAATGAGAACAGTGACCGTGGCGGAATCGCCAACTAGGTCGCTAACAACAGAGCCAAGTACCGAATAGGTGACCACGATGTTCGGTCGCGCAGTTTCCGCTGGCTTTGCTGAACAAGCTGCCAGCAGAGCAATGATTCCGGCGCCAAGCGCAAGACTTTTGGGAATCATTCTCATTACGCCACTCTAGCGATAATGAGAATGATTCTCAACTTGAAAATCTGGCGTTAAGCGCCAATCATTTGGTTGATCATGGCGGTGAGGTCATCCATAGACACCTCGCCACTTGCACGCTTAAACACGTTTCCTTGAGCATCTACAAGAACGAAGTATGGGTAACCCGACAAGCCAAATGCATTTGCAGCAGCCTTGTCTTTCGAGTCGGCAATGACTGGCCACAACGCAGGGAATTGTTCGCGAGCGAGCCACTCCGATGGCGGGTAGTTCGGGTTCGCAGGGTCGGTGCCAGTTGCAACTGCGATGACATCAATTCCTGTTGGTGTCTTACCATCCTTTTCCCATTGCACAAGCAATGGAACTTCGCGTTGGCAGTGTGGGCACCAGTGGGCGAGGAACAGCAGCAACATCGGCGTGCCAGTTCCTTCCGTGGTGATTGATGTTCCCGTGAAACCTTTGCCTGAAATAACTGGTGCAGGCATTCCAATTGCGGTGTCGACTGCGGTTGAAACTGAATCGAATGCAGGAAGTGCATCACCGGTAACGGTGATATCGCTGAATTCAGAAACAACTCCTGTTGCAACATCGGACTTTGAGCTGCTTGATGAAATTGCAACGATGGCTGCGCCACCAATGACGATTGCGATGATCGCGCCAACAATGAATTTGCCGCGGCCTGATGACGAATTACTCATGATTACTCCGATTGTGTGTTGGGAAGGGTGGTAAATACGAGAACTGCAAGAAATCCAGTGAGTGCCATGAATGGCAAAGTGACAAAACCAAAATGCTGGAACCACACAAATTCGCACGGTACTTCGACATCACACACACCGGTATCCAGGCTGTGAATACGCTCTAGCAACCAGTGATAGGTCGAGATAGTGATTCCGATGGATGCAAGTGGGACCGCGTAGCGCCATACCTTTTTGTCTTTAATGATGACGGCGATGATCAGCAGAATTGCAAGTGGGTACATCATGGTTCGTTGGTACCAGCACAACTTGCACGGCTTGTAATGCACGATTTCCGAGAAATACAAACTACCGAGCATGCATGTTGTCGTTACGGCTGCTGCCAATGGCATTGCGTAGGGAGCGAATCCATCCAGAATGGTGCGTGCAACTGAAAAGTGCTTGGCAAAAATTCGTGCTTTAAGAATGATGAGAGTACCAATGAGCAAAGCCACACTGAGCAATGCGAAGAAAAGTTCAAAGGTCTCGTTATTCATGAGCAATAACAGTGTAGAGAAGTGCCCATATTGAAGGCTCGTCATACCCCCTGAAAACGGGCAGAATAGAGGGGTGACCACATTTAAAGACCGCATCAAGGCAGATATCACCGAGGCAATGAAGGCTCGTGAAGAGGCAAAACTCTCCACGCTTCGCATGGTGCTGTCAGCAATTCAGAATGCCGAAGTTGCTGGAGATGAAGCAATTGTGCTGACCGATGATCAAGCGATCAAGGTTCTTCAGAGCGAAGCAAAGAAGCGCGCAGAGTCAGCACAGATTTATGCCGATGCTGGTCGAACAGAAGCGGCAGCCAAAGAGCGCGCGGAACTTGCAGTTATCGAGGCTTACCTACCAGCAGCCATGAGCGACGACGAAGTTGCAGCAATTGTCGCTGACGAAATTGCAAAGGCTGCTGCAGCGGGACAAACAGGTGGAAAGGCAATGGGTGCTGTGGTGAAGGCGGTACGCGATCGTGTTGGCTCTGGTGCCGACGGTGGAAAAATTGCTGCGATGGTAAAAGGCGCTCTCGGCTAACAGCAGAGAATGTCAACCATGAGTACATTGTGGTTCATGGGGAGTGCAAAGCGTCATCGTAGGTTTTTTCAAGGCTGCTTGATCATTCTTGCGATGGTTATGACTGGATTTCCTGCAGTTGCAACTTCCGCACAATTTGTGACCTTAAAAAATGTGGAAGCAACTTCAACCATTGTTGGATATGTAGGCCAGCAGAAGAGCGCTTCATGGCTGACGATTAAGTCAGGACTCAATTCTTATAACCCGAAGCCAAGAATCGTTATTGCAAAACAAAGCAAAAAGATTTGTGCGTTTGGGTCTGATTTCGTTCGATTATCAAAGGTCGGAAATTGCTTTCTGACCTTGACCTCTGGAAAGTTTTCAAAAAAGTTAGTAATCGGAATACGACAGTTGCTACCTCGCACGACAGTTGATCGGCCTGGTGGAAACATTCTTGATATCAAACCTCTGTACATCACCTTCAAAAATGGTCCCGATAATTCTCATGACACTGACGGTGTTATTGCACAAATGATAAGCAACAGTCTTGATTACATGGCTGAACAGAACCCCGGGTTTATACCGCGTTTAGATACATACGAAGGCTTGCCAGATATTCAGTACGTCCAAATTCCAATGACATATGAGGAATTTGCAGCTCGTTGGACAACCACTTTCGGACCATTGGCAGAGGTACTAAGCGAATTGGGATTTCCGATGCAATTTCCGGAACGCACAGGAAAGGGCTACGACAAAATCAATCGCATTTACGTAGCCCTCGTTGAAGGCTCCCTGCCATTAAAGAAAGGGTTTGATTCTGGACACATCACGCCAGGATGTGGAACAAATGCAAACTCGGGGATTATTCAGCACTGGATTCGGATGCCGGATGGATCTGTTTGTGACTGGATTGCCAAAAGTTTCAGCCGTAACGGGCAACGTGATGGAAGCTGGAACACAGAAACGGTTCGGCACTTAATTGCGCGACAGCAGATGCGCACAAATGTTGGCTGTGATGCAACATCAAACAATTACTTTAGTTTGCCACTCTCGCAAATGGACAATTCAATTTCTCGACAGGATGATCCAATCACCTATAAATACGTTGGTAAACCCCAACCACCGTGGGTGATGGATGGAAATCACAACCTCTATTTTAAAATCAAGAGTGGATCA
>JALQUZ010000058.1 GCA_023263695.1 Ilumatobacteraceae bacterium | reverse complement strand
CGCCATTGTGGAGCGCATTTTGCTTCCTCTCGGCAAACGTCTCGACCGCGTATCGCCAATTGTGGATGCGCGACTGCGCGATGGCTCACGGTTGTGCGCGGTAATTCCTCCCATCAGCCCGCATGGCATGTGCGTCAGTATTCGAAGATTCACTCAAGACACACTCACATTGCAACATTTTGCAAACGAACCCGTAACCAACTTGTTACTGCAGGCAGTTCGTAACCGATGCAACATTGTGGTTTCGGGAAAAGCAGGCAGCGGAAAAACTTCGTTGCTGAATGTGCTGTGTTCACACATGAACGAACTCGAGCGAGTGGTCACGATCGAAGATGTACGCGAACTCGCACTCACTTTGCCCAACGCCGTACAACTGGAGACTCGTCCCCCTACCCCCGAGGGGTTGGCCGGCATCAACATGACCGATCTCGTACGCACGGCTCTTCGCCTTCGCCCCGACCGCATCATCGTTGGCGAAATTCGCGGCGCCGAAGTAGTGGACATGTTGTCGGCACTAAATACCGGGCACTCGGGTTCGCTCTCTACCTGCCATGCACATTCTGCGAGCCAGGCGTTACAGCGCATCGAATCACTGATGTTGCAGCACTGCCCACAATGGAACCGAGAAATTATTCGCGACCATATTGGTTCGGCAATTGACCTGGTGGTACAAGTATCACGCGACATCACGGGTCGCCGGTACATCAGTGAGGTGGTTGAAATTCCGATTCCATTTACCGGCCACGTGCGAGACCTTCTTCATGATGGCGAAGTACTGACGGGCACTCGCTCGAGGGTATGTGTCGAATGAAACAGTTTGTTGACATTGCTCTATTGATACTTGGCGCACTCAGTTGTGGTGCAGCAGTGTGGCTTGTTGCCCAAGCTGTTTTGCCGCGATGGTGGACTCGTCAATGGGTTCGCGCGAGACTCTTGAATACTCCATCTGGTGAATCCACACACCGTCAACAAGACTCCGGTTCAGTTGCCGACTTCCTCGACGCCATTGCTCGCGAAGTTCATAGTGGTTATTCACTCACACTTGCATTTGTTCAGACTGCCGAACGTTTCCCTCATCACGCATGGTGGACAGAACCTATTGCAGTGCAATGCATTCGTGGTCACTCATTAGCCAACGCCATCGCCGACACCACACCGAATCACTGGACACCAGATATCGAGCTAGCGGCACGCACACTTTCGGTTGCCAGTAATGGCGGATACGGAGTTGCCAACACCCTTGAAAAGAGTGCTTCCATTTTGCGTGAACGTGAACACGTTGAACAGGAACGCCAAGCACAAACTGCGCAAATTCGCCTATCTACATCTGTGCTGTCTTGGATTCCGCTTGCAATTTGCTCGTGGGTCATTGCCCGACAACCGCATACGCGAACACTGCTCTTACACTCACCGCTCGGACTGCTGAGCATCGTTGTCGGTTTGCTGTTGAACATTGCTGGCAGAAAGTGGTTTGAACGAATTGCTCACAACAACTCATGACGGTACTTTTCCTCGCAGCAAGTATTATTGCCTACGTTCGATTTCGGTCCACCCGTCGAACGCGAAATGCACGAGTGATTACAGCAACTCAAGTATGCGATGCAACAGACATGCTCGGAGTGCTACTGCTCTCCGGACTATCAACTGCTCAGGCATTCCAACAGTTGAATCTCTACGTCAATGAACCAGCTCGCACAGTATTTTTTGACTGCAGTCAATTACTCACCCATGGTTCACGATTTCAAGATGTCGTTCGGCAACTTCAGATAACACTCGGCAGTTCTGCCTTCGCGTTGTGCGAGGCTTTGCTCGCCAGCGAACGAGACGGGCTTGCGGTTGGCCCCATGCTGGAACGTCTCAGCACCGTGTCACGACAACAACGTAGACAGCAACTCGATGCCGCAGCACGTCAATTGCCCGTTCGCATGGCTATTCCTTTGGTGGTCTGCGTGCTTCCATCGTTTGTTTTGTTGGGAGTAGTCCCACTTTTTGTTGGGTCGTTGAGCGGGCTTGGCGCACACATGTAGCCATGAAAAAGCCCATCTACGAATCTGGTCAAGCGACCACCGAATATGCATTGGTGTTACTTGCAGCGGCAGTCATTGCGTTGCTCGTCATTGCTTGGGCAACTAACGGCGAAGGTGCCAGTCGTATTGGCGACATGTTTAACCAAGTATTCGACAACATCATGGGCCGTGCGCAATCGTTTGGCTAAACCAACACAAACTGAAAGTGGCCAGGCTGCGGTCGAATTTGCCTTGGTCCTGCCCTTCGTCATTCTTGCTGTTAGTTCATTATTTGTGGTTGCTCAGGTAATTTCAGATCAGCTCGCTCTGTGGCATGGCGCCTACGCCGGTGCATACGCTGCATCACTTGAGCCCGATAATGCAGAGGCGATTCAGCACGCAGTAGTAGCCGAAACGGGAATTTCGAATGTGTCGGTTAAAACAACACGAGCCGACCCATACATCACAGTGTCAGTTTCCACCACACGAAGTATTCCACTATTTGTATTTAGTTGGTCAGTTCGAGCATTCACGTTAAACGCCGATGTCACGATTCATATTCAAGATACGTAATTGCTTGTGCCGAAATACAAAACGACCGGTGTTGTCGGGGAGGACAAACACCGGTCGCTGTAAAGCGCCTAACGGGGGGCTTTAGGCGTTGCTGTCTTCAACTCCGCCATCGTCATTGGTTTCGCCGTCATCATCGCCATCGTCTCCCATGCCGTGATGTCCGCGTCCATGACCTCCCATACCTCCAACTTTGTCACCAGGCATTCCGGCAGGGCGAACACCATTCACCATGTCAGTTGCACGAGCAACAACGTCAGCCAACTTTGCATCGGCTTCAGCTTGTGTAATTTCACCCGAAGTAACTTCGCTGGCAATGTGTGTTTTCATTTGTGCCACCACTGCATCAATTACTGACTGCACACTCACTTTTTGTGCAGTAGCAATATCAGCAAGCGATTTTCCGCTTTGCACTTCTGTTTGTAATTGGGCTTCAGTCAAGTTCAGAACCTTTGCAAGCGCAGTAATGCTCTCTGGTGATGGGCCATGTCCACCCATTCCACCCGCCATGCCTTCGGGCATTCCGGCAGGGCGAACACCGTTCACCATGTCAGTTGCACGAGCAACAACGTCTGCCAACTTTGCATCGGCTTCAGCTTGTGTAATTTCACCCGAAGTAACTTCGGTTGCCACATGAGCCTTCATGTCAGCCACTACAGCGTCGATAACCGACTGCACATTTACTTTCTGTGCTGCAGCAATGTCGGCAAGCGACTTACCGGCATCAAGTTGCGTTTGAACATCTGCTTCCGACATGTTCAGCGCCGCTGCGACTGATGTCAAACTCTGCATTGGGCCATGTCCACCGTGACGATGGAATATGCCACTGAACGACTGTCCCACTGCCTTAATCGGGTTTGGCTCTGCGTGTGCAACCATGCCGAATCCAACAATTGACATCACGCCAACTGTTGCCGCACTCGCTGCAATTCTGAGTGTTTGCTTCTTCATGTGTGTTTCCTTTCGCTCTCTCGCTCGGGGGGTTCCTTGCGTGGAGATATCTTGCGACTGCTTGGTAAGGATTAGAACAAGACAAGGTAAGAACTCGGCAAGAACCTTGCAAAGCCCGCCAATACTGGGGTTTACGGGGAGATACCGTCAATGTTGTGAAGTCTGCAGCTAACGCCGAATTCCTGGTGGTCGTCGCTGAAGACGACCCTTCAGTGCGTAAAGCAGTGGAGCGCGTGCTTGATCTTGAGGGTTACCAAGTGAAAACCGCCAACGACGGTAACGCTGCGCTTGATCTCATTACGTCAGCGAAACCACATGCGGTGGTGATGGACGTGATGATGCCTTTTGCTGATGGCCTTACCGTTACGCGCGAACTTCGCCACCTCGGCAACCGCACACCAATTTTGCTTCTGACTGCACGTCACGAAGTTGGCGACCGCGTTGCTGGCCTAGATGCCGGCGCCGATGATTACTTGGTGAAACCATTTGCAGTTGATGAACTACTGGCTCGAGTACGCGCATTACTGCGCCGATACGAGTCGCCAACGTCTGCAACAGTCATGTCCATTGGCGACCTGACGATGGACGTCAGCAAGCGAGAAGTAAAGCGTGGCAACACCGTGCTTGAGCTCACAAAAACCGAATTTGATCTACTGCACATTTTGCTGGAGCAACGTGACATCGTGCTGTCGCGTGAATATTTATATGAACATATTTGGGGTTACAACTTTGAAACTAATTCAAAGTCTCTCGATGTGTATATCGGATACTTACGACGCAAACTTGACGACAGTGGTGAAGAACGACTTCTGCACACCGTGCGCGGGGTTGGTTATGTCATGAGGCAACAATGAGTATGCGCACGCGGCTATTGCTGACCACCAGCATCATTGTGATGGTTGTTGTTGGTGCATTGTCAATTGGTATTTATTCAACGTTTTCAAAGCAACTCATGCAACAAGTGGACAAAGGTCTTGACTCTCGCGTAGTCACCATTGCCGAATCACTGCGCGAACGGAATCAAAACCCGGATGGCGACGGAGATGAATCCGATCACGATCAATCGGGTACGCGTCAGCGCAATCCACTTACTGACGCATTGCTACCAACCAGGTTTGACACGGTCACTCAAGTTATTGATCCAGTTGGCAACGTAGTTATTGCACTTGGCCAAGTGGACTTGCCAATTTCAGAAGAAACGCTGCAAATTGCCAACAACCCTCAAGGTGGCGTTTCACGTTTCACCATTTCTCTAGATGGCGATCGATACCGGGTGCTCACAGTCCCACTCGTTGGAGGTGGAGCATTACAAATTGCTAAAGACATCAACGATCTTGAACGTGCACAAAACGGTATGCGGGGCTGGCTATTTGCACTTGGTCCAGTTGGCATTTTGTTGGCAGGTATTGCTGGCTGGTGGGTAGCCCGCCGTACAGCGCGACCTATTCAACAACTTGCCGACGCAGCGGAAGACATTGCCCTCACGCGCGATCTTTCCACCACGCTCGACATTCACGGCGACCGTGAAATTGAGCAGTTGGCATCCAGTTTCAACACCATGCTTTCTGCGCTGCAACAGAGCAGTGACCAGCAAAAGCAACTGGTGCAAGACGCAAGTCACGAATTGCGCACGCCACTTACTTCGCTGCGCGCAAACGCAGAACTTCTGCAGCGCGACAGCTTGGACAACGCAACAAAACAAGCTGTACTTCGCGATATCGCCGCCGAAATTGATGAACTGACCGATCTGTCTTCAGAACTTACGGCGCTGGCGAGCGATCAACGATTGGTGGAAGAGCCAGAAGAAATCAATCTTCGCGAAGCGTGCGACGACATTGCCACTCGTGCTTCACGTCGCACGGGTCGTACGGTTTCCGTAACATCCACCGACCCTGCTTCTGTTCGCGTTCGCCCATCACAGTTCGATCGGGCAGTTGGCAACTTGGTCGACAATGCATTGAAGTTTTGCCCAACGCCAGACAATGTGGAAATCAATATCGTGGGTTCGCGCGTTGAAGTGATTGATCATGGTCAAGGCATCAGCGATGCCGACAAGCCATTGGTGTTCGACCGTTTCTACCGCGCCACCGCAACTCGCGCGCTTCCAGGTTCGGGTTTAGGACTTGCCATTGTGAAGCAGTTTGCCGACGATCATGAAGCAGTAGTCACCATTACCGACACACCTGGGGGCGGCGCAACTGTTGCGCTGTCGTTTGCGAACTGGACTAGTTAGTCAAAAGTTGAATGTGATTATTAAAATATTCAATTATCGTACCCAAAGTAGTATCGCCAGTTATAGCTTTTGTATCTACATCAACAGTCAAAACTGAAGAGCTGAGATATTCTGAATTTACTGCCTTTAGTTTCTCAAAATTCATTAAAGACGGATTCAGCTGAAAACGAGTAAAGGAATCCAAAAAATCCCACTGACCATGAAGAGAGACTAGAAATCTTGTACAACCATAAGTCTCTAAATTCATCGAAAAGTCCCCAGAAGTGTCCTTAGACACACAACCATATGGAAGATCTTCAATTAAAAATGCTCCATTGCTAACACGTACCACATCCTCAAAATTTATGGTTCCTGGTGGGTTGTCATATTCCCAACGGCTTGTCCATTTAGATGGCGAAACAGCATTAACGGCACTTTCAATCTCGCCACCAAAAACACCACACAGCAAAATCAATGAAATCAGAGCGCGGAATAAATCAAACTGCTTCAAATCTGCAAATCGATTTCTGAAAACAAACAAACAAAATATAGTCAGAAATGGCACAAAAATCATCCATACTGCATAAATCAATTTGTCTACTCCATAGTTTTTCTGACCTTCAAACCAAACGCTCAAAAAATAAACAAAAACTAGATATCCGATAATTATTTGCAAACAATTGGAAACTAACGAAAATCTGGGCTGCAAAAATTTTAATTCAGTGTGACTCATGAAGATAATTAGAGCTAATACTACGAAAAAACTTGCTTCAAAATTAGATACAACGGCAGTCCCACCATCTGCACCCAAAAGATCAGTCAGTCGACTGTTTTTAAATAATAAATCTGATACAGACGGAAACGTTAAGTAAATAACAACACAATTTATGATCCAAAAAACATAAATATACGATGCTTTCATACAAATAATTAATGACCTAAACCTTAATAAGGTAAAGATACAACTTGAAATTG
>JALQUZ010000057.1:6927-7172 GCA_023263695.1 Ilumatobacteraceae bacterium | reverse complement strand
ATGCGGTAACCGCAAGCGAATGGCTGCGAACCGGCCTGCGAAGCGACGGGGCACGGTTCACGGTGGAGTCTTTTGGCAGGTACTTGCTGCACGACCCCATTCATCATTTATGGGATGTAGCGCGCACCTATTAACCACACGCGCACACATCAGGTTCATGACGACCCAAACATCACATTCCACAATTAAAGGCGACGATGGCAACAAGCGTTGTGCTTGGTGTGTATCCGACCCGCAATACATGA
>JALQUZ010000057.1:0-6917 GCA_023263695.1 Ilumatobacteraceae bacterium | reverse complement strand
GGGCAAGCCCGTTACCGATGATCAAAAGTTGTACGAAAAGCTATGCCTTGAAGGTTTTCAGGCAGGGCTTTCGTGGCTCACCATTTTACGCAAGCGTGAAAACTTTCGCGAGGCGTTCGCCAACTTCGATCCAGAAGAAGTTGCGTTGTTTAAATCACGCGATATCACTCGGCTCATGAAAAATGAGGGCATCGTGCGCAATCGATTGAAGATTGAAGCTGCAATTACGAATGCGAAGGCCACCCTGAAAGTTCAGGACGAACTAGGAACGCTGTCTTCACTCATTTGGTCGTTTGCTCCAGTAAAACCAAAGAAGGCTCCACGCACGCTTTCTGATGTTCCTGCAACTTCTCCAGAGTCGGTTGCGTTGTCGAAAGAGTTACTGAAACGTGGGTTCAAGTTCGTGGGGCCAACCACCATGTATGCGGCAATGCAGTCACTGGGCCTAGTGAATGATCACTTGGCCACGTGCTTTGCCCGCGACACCACCAAATAGTTATACGTCGTAGCGGTACACGTTGGTTTCGCGAGCCTTGAAACCAAGCCGCTGATACAAGCGGTTTGCTGCTTCGCGCGACGGACGCGACGTTAAATCAACTGTTGTCGCACCTTGGCGTTTTGCTTCAGCGAGCGCAAACGTATTTAACGCTTCGCCAACACCTTTGCCACGTGCATCGGCATCGACCACCACATCTTCAATCCATGCGCGAATACCCGTGGGGATGTGAAAAATAACGAGCGTCAGCGAACCAACAATGGCGCCATCAACTTGTGCCAACAAAATGTGAGAAGAGTCTGAAGCGACAATGGATTCCAACTGCTCTTTTGACGGCGCAGGGTTTGACTTTGATAACTGCGGAATTAGTCGCTGAAACGCCACAACGAGGTCGTTGTCAACACGGTTTGCGATTTCAACCTGCACAGTCATGTCTCTACCTTATTGCGTAAAAGCCCGTAGAATTAGCGTGTGCTGATGTTTACCGCGAAGCGGCAAGTAGCAACCGTTGTCGGTAACTGCCTACGCATGCTTCCAGGCTCGCCGGTTGCTGGTCAACGTGTACTCATGTATCACGCTGTGGGTAACCGCGTAGATGGCGACGTCAACAACATTTACACCATGTCGCGCGCCGACTTTTTGCGTCATATTGAAACATTGCAAGCAGTTTCAGCGAAGTTCAGCATGCCGTTTGCCCCATTTCGCCAGTTGAATAACACCGAAATTGCTCTAACTTTTGACGATGGATACGCCGATGCGCTGTCCACTATTGGACCAGAACTGAGCAAACGCGGTATTCCTTTTCATGTGTTTGTTACACCAGAGAAACTCACTTCTGGTGACCCGCGTTATTTATCAACTCCTGAACTGCGCGAGCTCGCCACTATTCCAGGAGCAACTATTGGAGCGCATGGCGCAACTCACCGCTCACTCACTTCGCTCAATATTGCGGACGCAGAAGCAGACTTGCGCAGCAGCAAGCAACAACTTGAAGATGTTTTGCAAACACCGATCACCACCATGTCGTATCCGTATGGCCACGTAAATTCTGAAGTTCGTGCAGCCGCACAGCGTGTTGGGTTCACGGCAGCGGCTTGTAGCAAGTGGGGCGTGAATAATGAACATAGCGATGCACTGTTGTTGAATCGTCTCGACATGTGGGCAGGCGACAATTCGCGCACCATTGAAAATAAAGTGCTGGGCTACTGGAATTTTCTCGGTCGTCGCACGTGACCGACAACGCAACTGTCAGCGTGGTTATTCCATGCTTCAATTCTGCTGCAACAATTGGGCGTGCACTGCGCAGTGTTGAACATCAAACATCGAAACCGAATGAAGTTTTGGTCGTTGACGATGCGAGCAGTGACAACACCGTGTCAGTTATTGAACAGTTCGCACACACTTCATCGCTAAACATCCGTGTAATCAAACAAAGCGTGAATGGCGGACCCAGCGTCGCCCGAAATGCCGCATGGAACATCGCAACCAGCGAATTCATTGCGTTTCTTGATGCCGACGACCAGTGGCACCCCCAAAAACTTGAAATCCAACTCAATGCAATGCTGGCAAACCCCACATGCGTAATGAGTTTTCATGATCATCTGTTCGAATCATCCGAACAATTCGAATCGTTACCGTTTACACCAGTTACCTCGCAAGCAACGCTGCGCAATTATCTGCTTCGCAATCGCTCTGCCACGCCAACGGTTATGTTGCGCACAGCATTAACCGAGCGATTCTCCAACACCAAGCGTTATGCCGAGGATTACCTGCTGTGGATGACCATCATTGCCAGCCACGGAAAGGCACTACACATTCATGCGACGCTTGCCCACTGCTCCAACCCCGGATATGGCGGCTCGGGGCAGAGCGGCAGATTATGGAAAATGGAGCGCTCAGAACTGTCTGGATTCGTGTCTCTATGGCGCTCTGGAGCCCTCTCACTGCCCACCTTGGTGGCGGTGTCAATGTGGTCAATTACCAAGTATTTACTGCGTCTTTTTGACACTTTTCTTATTCCGATTCGGCGCAGACGCCTATAGCGTTCTGCTTAGATGTCGTCGCTTGATCATGTCCGTTGGTTATCAAAACCGTCGCTAAAACAACCCGTGATCGTCACCGCATTTACCGGTTGGAACGACGCGGCAGACGCAGCCTCAAACGCAGTTCGCAATTTAATTGAAGGTTGGCGGGCACAACCGCTTGCTGAAATTGACCCAGAAGAATTCACCGACTTCGCCACCATACGCCCACACGTTCGTTTGAAAGATGGTGGCGTGCGCAACATTGTGTGGCCAACCGTTGGTTTGTGGCACGTGTCGGGCGCTGGCGGCGACATCATTTTGGTACTTGGCCCAGAACCAAGTTTGAAATGGCGAACATTTTCGGAGCAGCTCATGGGCGTTGCCGATCACTTTGGTTCATCCATGATGCTCACACTTGGCGCGTTGCTTGCCGATGTTCCGCATAGCCGACCAGTGCAAATTATTGGTACCGCTACTGACGACGATCTTATAGATCGCTTCGAGTTACAACGCTCGCGTTACGAAGGTCCAACCGGAATCGTTGGCGTGTTACACGACAGTTGCTACACGGCAGCAATGCCGTCTGCTGCGTTGTGGGCTGCAGTGCCTGCGTATGCCTCGCAAGTACCTTCGCCAAAAGCATCGCTTTCACTTATGCGCCGTGCGTGCGAAATTATTGGCACCCCGGCACCAGTTGCGTCGGTCATGAACTTAATCGAGCGTTACGAAGACCAAGTGAACTCGCTGGTGAGTGACGACGAAGACTTGGCTGCATACGTTGAGCGTTTGGAAACCATGTCCGACAACGGCATGAGCTTGGACGACGAAGTTGATGACGGACAATTGCAATTCGATTTCGCAACAGACTCTGATGATGAATCGGCAGAAGAACCCGACGCATCAACTTTGATGGATGAAGTAGAACAGTTCCTTCGCGAACAAGGCGAAGGCAAGTAACTACAGCGTTGCGACCAGTTCTTCTACTGGTGTAACCATTCCTACGTAAAACGCGCCAAATTCTGCATACACAGCAGATGCTTCGTCGAAGCGCATGGTGTACACCACATCTTTCAAGTCGTCTGGGTTCACGGCAAACAGCGTGACGCCCCACTCGAAATCATCAAAGCCCGCACTTGCGGTAACCAACTGAATGACGCGGCCAGCAAATGCGCGGCCACTCTTGCCGTGTTCAGCCATTAGTTCGCTGCGCTTGTCGAATGGCAGGGTGTACCAGTTGTTTTCTGGGTCACGACGCTTCGACATTGGGTAAAAACACCATGCGTTCTTGCCAGCAGGTGGCAATTGCGGATACAAGCGCGCGTTCTTCATTTCTTCGGGAACATTTGCTGCGTACTCGCTGAGTTCGGTAATGGACACATAACTGTCGGTAATGAATACGCCTGCGGTTTGTACTGCAGTTTGAAATGCGCGCAATTCACGCATGTCGGAAGCGACAGCCATAAAGGCAACATCGGCCTTGTGGCCAAGCATGGACACGCTCACCACTTGCACGCCACGACCTTGTGCGGTTTTTACTGCGGCAATAACGGCTTGGCCGTCAAACTCTGCTGCCGGATGACCAAAGAGGTGCAACACGGCCATTCCAACTGAGGGGGACATTGGTTCGCTCATATGGCAAGACTACCTTTCGTTTGTTGCTGCTGCGTTGGCGAAGGCCAAAGCTGCGCGTGCTGGTGATTCATCGTCAAGATGCAAAAACAACGATGGTTCGGTGAGTTCGAGTTCCATCAGTTCGGGAAAACCATCAACGTTCACCACCATGTCTACTCGGGCATACATCGGAGCAGCACCAAACTTGTTTTTCACAAACGCAACAACCTTGTCGCCAAATGCATACTCTGCGGCACTCGGTATGCGCAATGAGATTTCTTCAACAACATAGAGACCGTTGTGATTCTGGTCTTTGTCGGCAAAAATTGGCGCCTTGCGGAATGCATGACTGAACTGGCCTGCCAAATACACCAGGCCTGTTTCGCCGTATTCATCAATTGCGCTTTGGTATGGCTGGGCAAGCACCGCAATGCCGTTGTTTAACAATTTGCGTGCATGCTCAGTTGCACCAGCAACATCGTTTTTGTAGCGAGCAGTGTTATTCGAGCCTGCGCTAATTGCTGGCTTCACAATGACATCACGCGAAAAAACATCGTCAGACAAATCGGCTTCAGATTCAACAAACACCGTTTCCATCACTGCAATGTCGGCGCTCATTAATTCGCGCAAGTAGCGCTTATCTAAATTCCACTCAACGATGGGCAATGCATTCAACAATCGCGTTTGCGTTGCCACCATTTTCAACCACGCACTGAACTCTGCAATGCGTTCGTGATAGTCCCATGGGCTGCGCAGCACCGCAATTGAATAGTCGCTCCACCGCACCTGCGGGTCGTCCCAGTTCACAATGTTCCACTTCACCCCAGATGCGTCAAGGGCACGACTCAAGATCCCTAGATCGTTGTCGTGCCCTCGCGCTGATTCTGTGGTGACGAGCGCAATCATGATTGGTGATGTGCTCGTGAAGGTCTACTTGGTTTAGTAGTCCTCCATGCCTCCGCCTGGCATTGCTGGCGCAGCGTCGGCTGGCTTGTCTGCAATGACAGCTTCGGTGGTGAGGAACAACGCAGCAATTGAGCCCGCATTCTGCAGTGCAGAGCGGGTTACTTTCGCTGCGTCAATAACACCAAGTTTTACGAGGTCTTCGTATTCGCCAGTTGCAGCATTGAGGCCTTCGTTGCCCTTCATGTTGCGAACTTTTTCAACGACTACTCCGCCTTCAAGACCAGCGTTTTCTGCAATTTGCTTCAACGGGCCTTCAAGTGACTTAGCCACCATGCGAGCACCGGTTGCTTCGTCGCCCTTCAAGGTTTCTGAAAGTGCAAACACTGCTGCCTGTGAACGAAGCAATGCAACACCGCCGCCAGGAACAACACCTTCTTCAATGGCTGCCTTGGTGGTGCTTACTGCGTCTTCAATGCGGTGCTTCTTTTCCTTCAGTTCAACTTCGGTTGCTGCACCAACCTTCAACACGGCAACACCGCCCGAAAGTTTTGCCAAACGCTCTTGCAACTTTTCGCGGTCGTAATCGCTGTCGGTGTTGTCGATCTCGGCCTTAATTTGTGAAATGCGACCCTTAATGTCGCCATCGGTGCCTGCGCCTTCGATGATGGTGGTTTCATCTTTGGTCACCACAATCTTCTTCGCGCGACCCAATAGATCGAGCGTGGTGTTCTCGAGCTTCAAGCCAACTTCTTCACTAATTACTTGGCCACCGGTGAGAATGGCGATGTCTTGCAACATTGCTTTGCGACGATCGCCAAAGCCTGGTGCCTTCACCGCAACGCTCTTGAAGGTTCCGCGAATTTTGTTGACCACCAGTGTTGCCAATGCTTCACCTTCAATGTCTTCAGCAACAATCACCAACTGCTTGCCGGTCTGCATTACTTTTTCCAGTACCGGAACAAGGTCGCGCACGTTGGCTACTTTGCCTGCGTACAACAAGATGTATCCGTCGTCCACAATGGCTTCCATGCGGTCGGTGTCGGTTACGAAATACGGTGAGATGTAACCCTTGTCGAAACGCATTCCTTCAACGAGGTCCATTTCCATGCCAAAGGTTTGACTTTCTTCAACGGTGATCACGCCGTCTTTGCCCACTTTGTCGATGGCTTCTGAAATCATCTGACCAATTTCTTCATCTGCTGCCGAAATTGACGCAACCTGTGCAATTTGTGACTTCGAATCCACTTCTTTCGACAATTCACGAATGCTGGCAACTGCTGCTGCAACTCCCGCTTCAATTCCGCGCTTCAAACTCATTGGGTTTGCACCCGCTGCAACGTTGCGTAATCCTTCGCGCACCATTGTCCAAGCAAGAACGGTTGCCGTTGTGGTTCCGTCACCAGCAACATCGTCGGTCTTCTTGGCAACTTCCTTTACCAACTCGGCGCCAATGCGCTCGTATGGGTCTTCAAGGTCAATTTCCTTGGCGATAGATACGCCGTCGTTTGTAATGGTTGGAGCGCCCCACTTTTTGTCGAGCACCACGTTGCGACCTTTTGGCCCCAAGGTGACGCGGACGGCGTCTGCCAATGTGTTCATGCCGGCCTCAAGGCCGCGGCGTGCTTCTTCGTCGAATGCGATCATTTTGGACATGATGTACCTCCGTAGTGTTGCCAGAAACTGCGTTAGCACTCTACTGGTGAGACTGCTAATTACGACAAGACGTGCTCAGCGAATCTTGCGCAACACCACATCGGTACGGGTTTCAGTAGCCCCTTCACGCTGTAACCAGCGCAACAGCGAGTCAAGCCCTGCCGTGCCATCGCAGGCCACAGCCAGCGTGATATCGGACTCACCAGTTACGTGGGCAGCCCACAGCA
>JALQUZ010000056.1 GCA_023263695.1 Ilumatobacteraceae bacterium | reverse complement strand
TGGGGAATGATGCCGTTCTCGGACAACCCAATTCCGAGCAGCATGTTTACTGAACGAGATGTAAGCGGATGGCAAGTTGCTCTTAAACGAATTGGGCCTACGGATATAGTCTCAGCACATTATTCATTCGTGCCACATGCAACCCATCGCGAGATTATTTATACGTTTCCGAATCCTTGGATCAAGACAAACTTTCTTAATTCGAACGATAAATATGTTGAGACATGTTTGATTAAGTGGATAGTCGTTGAAGATGGTTCACTCGGAACCGAAGCGAAAAATCTGCTGAGCACACTTCTCACGAATGGAACCTTTGGTGAGGCTCAGTCTTCTGGGGGTGTGACTTCGTACAAGTACACCGGACCAGCGTGCAATGGTGGGCGTTGAGGGACTTGAACCCCCGACATCTTCCTTGTAAGGGAAGCGCTCTAGCCAACTGAGCTAAACGCCCGGATTACGGATTTATGAGTTTAGTGGTGAAACCGATCGGCCACTCCAACCCACCCAGAAAACCTTGTTCCTAGTAGCGAATGAATACGGTCGGTAGACATGAGGTAGGCAATAAACGCGTGGTCATCGCAATCGTCTGGCAAATGGCCGCTCTCGCGGAACCGGTCCAGGGCTAACCGACACCAGGCCACGTATCGATCGTATTGGTCTTGTGAAAATGCTTGCAGGTCTAGCAGCCATGTCGGAGAAACTTGGCCGTATTGCCACATCCAATCAATGACGTACTGATCAATTATTGGGGCACGGTGTTGATCGTTGGAAACCATATTCATCAGTGATGTTCCCAGTACCGGACCAAGACCTTGTAGTGGCGATGATGCAAATACGGAATACCCGTGTTCAGGGCCACGATCAAGTGCAGACTTCAATTTCACTACTTCTTCGCCTATTGCCACCCCAGATACTGCAACCTGCTTCACCAGAAATGGTGCATTCGCTACACGCTCGCCCGCCCACACCATGGCGGCACACGTTGCGCGATACATCTCATCGGCTTGCGTTGACCATTCAAACATGGACTTCACCATGCCTCGTGAAATACGGTCGGGAAACGACCAGTCTTGCGAAATATCGAGACCGCTATTTTCAGTTGACCAATGCTCTGCTTTCCATGACGGACCAGAGTGCGAAAACGCATTACCACCTTCAGACACGTACGCGTTCAGCAACGCAACCAGACGCGACCACGCAGTGCGTGAAACTGGCTCAGCCATGATTGCTTCGAATTTCTCTTAGCGAGTTCAGTAACTCTGGTGTTGCTGCAACAATCGGTGTGCGCCTGGCTGCGTATTCAGTTACCGCAAGATCACGGTCTTCGTTTTCAGCAAACGACACACCTGCTTCTTCGCAAATCATGATGCTGGCCATGTAGTCCCACACTCCGTGACTGTGAAAATCGATCCAGCCATCTAGAACACCTTGCGCAACCAAACAAATGTCGAGCGCTGCTGCCCCAAGTGCGCGAAACTGTGCCCACTTCGGGCGAAACGACGCCAAACCAGAAACACCGACAACTGCTTGTTTCAATTCTGTGCATCCAGAGTGCGACATTCGCTTGCCATTGTGAAACGCTCCGTCACCTCGAGTCGCCCAGTAGCGGTCTTTCCCTGAAGCCTGATTCACCACTAGTGCTGCACGCGGACCATCTTGGTCAACAGCGCAAAGCGCCGTGGCATACCACTGCACTCCCCTGCTTGCATTTGTAGAACCATCGAGTGGATCCATAATCACCATGATGGTGTCTGCACCAAATTCGCCAGTGCGTTCGCTCTCTTCTGACAACACCGCACAACCTGCTGCGTGCAAAATTGCCAAAGCCGCATTGTCGGCTGCAACATCTACCGAATACTGCGTGTGACGAACCCCGGAAAGCCCCCAATCGGTATTGGATTCGAGCACCACTGCAACCGCATCGGCAACCTGATGCAACACGCCAAGAATGTCGGCATTAGAACTTGCGCGCGAAAGCAACATGCCGATTTACCGCTCGTCGCGAACGAATGGTTGCCCAAGCATTTTTGGAGCACCAAGCAGCTTGCGAGCCCGCGGTGTAGACAATGCAACGAGCACAAACAACGTTGCAACGAATGGCAACATCTGCACAATTTCTGGGGGCAAGATATTGATCTGCTGGCCTTGCAACGTATACGGCACCTGCAAAGTGAAACCGAACAGAACGGCGCCTGCAATGGCTCGTAGCGGCCTCCAGGCTGCGAAAACCACGAGTGACAAGGCAATCCAGCCAATGCCATTGGTTGTTGCTGCCTGACTCCACGCCGTTCCTCGAGCAAGCATGAACCATCCACCAGCAAGACCCATTAGCGCTCCGCCCAAAATGGTGTGCACAAACCGAACCATCGCCACCGAAACGCCCTGTGCGTCCACCGTTGCCGGTGCATCGCCAGTTGCGCGTAAAACCAGCCCTGGTCGCGTGCGATTGAGATACAGCGAGCACACCAAAGCACCCACCCACGTGAGATACGTGAAGATGTCGTGGCCAAACAAAATTGGTCCGACTATAGGAATGTCAGACAACTTGCCCAGATGCATCGGCTGAATAGTGACCGGGCGTGACTTACCTTCTACGGGTTTTCCAACGTATTGCGATAATCCCGTGCCAAAAATGACGAGCGCCAAACCTGCAACGATTTGATTTGCACGCAAGGTGATGGTGAGGATTGCGTGAACGGCTGCCATTGCAACGCCAACCAAAATTGACATAAACAGCGCGAACCACAAATTGTGTGTTCCATCACCCACCAAAAACGCTGTTACAGCGCCCATCAGCAAGATGCCTTCAACTCCAAGATTGATCACGCCCGAACGCTCGGTGAGAATTGCACCAATGGTGGCAAGAATCAGAGTTGTTGCGATGCTGATTGCATCTGCAAAGGTCAGAATCCAAACGTTTGAGTTCACGATGCCACACTCACTTGCTGCACGCGACGAATACGCAATCGGTTGCGCCTAAAGATTTCGCCACCAAGCGCAAACAACAACACTGAACCTTGCAGTACAACGGCAATTGCAATTGGCACTGGGTTTGAAGAAATCTGCAATGATGCTCCGCCAACTCGCAAACCTGCGAACAAGATTGCCGTCAGCACCACCGCAACGAAGTTGTATCGAGCAAGCGCGGCCACCACAATGCCTGCGTAACCAAGACCGATCTGCAACAAACCTGGGTCAACTTTGCCTGCAGGCCCAACTACGTACATGGCACCTGCAAGCCCAGCAAGCGCACCCGAGAACAACAACACCGACAGAGTGAGCTTCGTGGAATTCATTCCCGCGTAACGGGCAGTGTTTGGTGAGTCTGCGAATACCGAAGTTTCATAACCAAAATTGGAGCGCTTCATAAACCAATACAGCGCCACCGCCAAGAGCACCGCAATGATCACGGTTGGATAGGTATTCGAATTTCCAAAGCTATGGAATCGAGCAGTCTCCTCCACACCACGACCCTGCGGGAAGGAAGTTGTTGGATCTCTGAAAAATCCACGACTTCCAAAGATGAAATAGTTCACCAAGTTCAAGGCCACGTAATTCAGCAACAAGGTGCTCACAATTTCGCTCGTACCCAACTTGGCGCGCAACACAGCTGGCAGCAACACCCACAATGCGCCAGCAGCGGCTCCAACAATCAACACCGTTAGTACAGCAAGTACATGAGGCATGTGTCCGGCTAGGGCAATACCCGCCCATGCAGAACCAATCATTCCCAAGTACATCTGGCCTTCTTCGCCAATGTTGAACAAATTCATGCGGAATGCAAAAGCAGCAGCAAGACCCGTGCATATGAGTGGAGTTGCTAGACCCAGTGTGTTGGTGATTCCTTTTGTCGAGGTATACCCGTGGCTAATCAGCGAACTATAAGTACCAATTGGTGAATGACCTGTGAGTGCAAGAAACACGCCACCAACAATGAATGCAAATACAAGCGAACCCGCAGGTACTGCTGCATACAGCCACTTGGGTGAGGTCAAGCGTGGTTCAAGTTCAATACGGAAGTTTCCAATGATCACGACAAACCTGCCATTGCAAGACCTACCGCTTCAACGTCTACTTCAGTGCCCGCAACTTCATGCACTACCGAGCCTCGGTACAGCACCAGCACCTTGTCGGCGAGCGTCAACACTTCATCGAGGTCTTCGCTAATGAGCAAAACAGCTTTGCCAGCGCTTCTTGCCTCATCGAGCAATTTATGTACTGCTTCTACGGCACCAACGTCTAAACCGCGCGTGGGTGAACACACCACCAAGACGCGGGAATCTTCGCCTGCGGCAAAAATTTCGCGAGCGAGCAATACTTTTTGGGAGTTGCCTCCGGAAAGTTTTCGCGTTGCAGTGTGCGCATGAGGTGTTTTGATTTCAAGTTGTTGAATGAACGCTTCTGCTTCAGCAAGTGCCGATTTGCGATCGACCAAGAAGCCGCGATCGCGCGTGAGCACCAAGTTGTCAACAATGGACAACGATGGCGCCAAGCCAGTTCCGAGACGGTCTTCAGGGACATATGCAAGACCTGCTTTGCGAACATGACGCGTGCCCATGCCGTTTACCCGAGCACCGCTAATCAAAATTTCACCACTTGTTGGTGCTTGCAAGCCGGCCACAATTTCTGCAAGCTCGCGCTGACCATTTCCTGACACACCTGCAATACCAACGATTTCGCCTGCACGAACGCTAAGCGAAACGTTTGCAATTCGCTCAATGCCGTCTTTTGTTAAACCAACTTTGTCAAGTTGCAGCAACGTTTCACGAGCAGGAACCTGCGACCTGCGAGGAGAAAGATCAATATCGCGACCAACCATGAGTTCGGCAAGTTTTCGAGTGTCGGCTTCTCCTCGTGCAACCGAACCAGTTACGCGCCCATCGCGCATCACCGTTACGCGATCTGAAATGTCGACAACTTCACCAAGTTTGTGACTCACAAACACCACCGATTTGCCCACTTGAGTCATTGCGCGAACAGTTTCAAATAACTTCTCAACTTCTGGCGGAGCCAACAGCGCGGTTGGCTCATCGAGCAACAGAATTTCGGCTCCTTGATACAACGCCTTCACAATTTCCACTCGCTGACGCTGTCCAGCAGACAAGTCGCCTACCGTTGCACGCGGGTCAAGCGGCAATCCAAAACGCTCTGCAACTTGAGCAACTTGGTCTTCTAAATCGGATGCACGCAATCGAAACGGAAGGCTGCGGTGTCCGAGCACAACATTTTCAGCAACAGAAAAACGGTCGACCAAACGAAAATGCTGATGCACCATTGCGATGCCGTTTTGCAAACCGTGACGCGGACTCGTGAGACGAACCTGCGTGCCATTACGCAGCACTGCACCTTCATCGGGCTTGTACAAACCACACAGCACCGACGCCAGCGTGCTCTTCCCTGCACCATTTTCGCCAAGCAGCGTATGGACTTCACCTGGAAGCAAATCGAAATCCACATGGTCGTTCGCAAGAACGCCAGGGAAACGTTTCGTTACTTGACGGGCAGACAATGCAAAGAGGGTCGCACCGCCTAAGCGGTGCGACCCCATTGCGGCCTCAGAAGAGGCACTACTCATAGAGAACTAGCTTTTTGGAATTTCGCCAATAACACCTTCAACAAGGTACTGCATACCGAGCAGGTCGCCCAAAGGCGCAACTTTTCCGGCCGCAATAACTTCCTTACCTGTGTTGTCTTTGATTGGTCCAGTGAAAGGAGCAAACGATCCGTCGATGATTGCAGCAGCCTTCTCAGCAATGAGAGCCTGTGTTTCTGCACTTACCGAAGAACCGAAGGTTCCCAACTTGACCGTTCCGTCTGCCATATTGCCGTAGTACTGGCCTGAGTCGCCTGCAAGGCAGGTTCCTGCAGCAAGTGACTTAGCGGCCTTGATGTAGTACGGACCCCAGTCCCAAATTGGAGCGGTGAGCCATGTGTCTGGGAAGTCGCCAGCCTTGGTGTCGGAGTTGTAACCAACCCACTTCGCACCAGCTTCCTTTGCTGCTTCACCAGTTGCAGTTGAGTCCTGGTGCATACCAAGTACATCTGCGCCTGCTTGCAACAATGACTGTGCTGCTTCCTTTTCCTTTGCTGGGTCAAACCAGGTTGAAGTCCATGCAACTTGAACAGTTGCCTTTGGATTCACTGAACGAGCACCCAAGGTGAAGGCGTTCAATCCGCGAACAACTTCTGGAATTGGGAATGCTGCTACGTAACCAAGCTTGCCACTCTTCGATGCTGCACCTGCTGCGATACCCGAGAGGTAACGAGCTTCTTCTGCTGCACCGAAGTAGGTACCCATGTTTGGAGCAGTCTTGTAACCAGTTGCATGCTCGAAGCACACATTTGGATACTTAGCTGCAGTTTCAAGCATTGGGTCCATGTAACCGAATGAGGTTCCGAAAATCAGGTTGTAACCTTCGCTTGCAAGCTGATCGAATGTTGCTGCGGATTCTGCACCTTCTGGAATGTTCTCCAAACGGGTAACAGTGATGCCGAGCTCATTTTCGAGTTCTTTGATTCCCTGATCATGCTGATAGGTGTATCCAGCATCTCCAGGAACACCGATGTAGACAACGGCAACCTTCAAGTTGCTGTAGTCGCCACCAGCTGCTGCTGTGGTGTCTGTGGATGAACTGCTTCCGCCGCATGCTGCAAGTCCTACGACCGCAGATGCTGCAAGGGCAATTCCCTTGAGGTGTTTCATTTTCATCTACTTGCTCTCCCCCTATGCGAATCGCATAGCCATTGTTGGTTCTCCGCGCCGGCTGGCACGCCCCGAGAATAACACGCACGAGATAGGCCAAAATCCACCGAATGCCTACGTTTACAAAAAATAACGAAGGCTCGTGAACTAACCTGAAGCCGTATGAAAACCTCGCTTGATGGCCTTATTGACGAGTCCGTCACCATCATTCGCGAAGTGGCTGCCGAGTTCGAACGCCCAGTGTTGTTGTTCTCGGGTGGAAAAGATTCCGTCGTCATGTTGCACCTAGCCATGCGTGCATTTGCGCCGGCGCGCATCCCTTTCCCAGTCATGCACATTGACACTGGACATAACTTCCCCGAGGTCATTGAGTTCCGCGATCGCTGCGTTGCAGAAACTGGAGTACAGCTGATTGTCGGATCGGTACAGGCTTCCATTGACTCGGGAAAAGTTGCTGATGTCAGCGGTCCACGAGCAAGTCGCAACCCGCTGCAAACCGTCACCTTGCTTGATTCCATTGCCGAACACCGATTTGATGCCGTATTCGGCGGAGCACGACGGGACGAAGAACGGGCTCGCGCAAAAGAACGTGTGTACTCGCATCG
>JALQUZ010000055.1 GCA_023263695.1 Ilumatobacteraceae bacterium | reverse complement strand
TGATTTCTTCAGGTCCGAGCTTGGTGTCACGAGCATCAACTTCGTATTCCTTGATGTGGATCGACGTGAGTACGTCTTCCTTCACCAAACGTTCGCTCAAGATAATGGCGTCTTCGAAGTTGTAGCCCTCCCATGGCATAAATGCCACGAGCAAGTTCTTTCCAAGAGCAAGTTCGCCCATGTCGGTTGAAGGACCGTCGCAAATTAAGTCGCCCTTAGCAACTCTCTGACCTTCCTTCACACGAATGATGTGGTTGATGCTGGTGTCTTGGTTTGAACGACGGAACTTGAACAACTTGTGTTCTCCGTCGGCCTTCTTCAAGTTGTCATAAGCAATGGTGATCATGTCGCCAGTTACTGAGGTAACGGTTCCTGAATCTTTTGCCAAGATAAGGTCTGCGCCGTCACGTGCTGCGCGTGCTTCAATGCCTGTTCCAATGTATGGAGCCTCGGCACGAAGCAATGGAACAGCCTGACGTTGCATGTTCGCACCCATGAGTGCACGGTTTGCATCGTCGTGTTCCAAAAACGGAATCAACGCAGTAGCCACTGAAATAATTTGGCGAGCTGAAACGTCGATGAAGTCCACTTCTGTTCCAGGTACATACGCGATGTCAGTGGTTGAACCGAAGAAGCTTTCTGCTTCGAGCATCTTCTTCAAGTCATCCAAGCTGGCTGCCTGTGGTGAACGACGTACAAGTACGCGATCCGACTTAAAGGTGCCATCTGCATTCAACGCGGTGTTTGCCTGCGCAACGACGTAGTTCTCTTCTTCGTCTGCTGGCATGTACACGATTTCGTCGGTGACCTTGCCGTTGCGAACGCGACGGTACGGACTCTCGATGAATCCAAATGGGTTTACGCGTGCATATGTTGAAAGGGCGCCGATCAGACCAATGTTTGGACCTTCTGGCGTTTCAATTGGACACATACGGCCGTAGTGCGAAAAGTGAACGTCTCGAACTTCGAAACCTGCGCGCTCTCGACTGAGACCACCTGGTCCGAGTGCCGACAAACGACGACGGTGCGTAAGACCCGACAATGGGTTCACTTGGTCCATGAACTGCGACAACTGGGAAGTTCCGAAGAACTCCTTGATTGCAGCAACAACTGGACGCACGTTGATCAGTGTTTGTGGCGAAATCGCTTCCACATCTTGTGTGGTCATGCGCTCGCGAACAACACGCTCCATACGTGACAAACCGATACGAACTTGGTTCTGAATCAATTCACCAACCGAACGAATACGACGGTTTGCAAAGTGGTCCTGATCGTCGAGGCGGTAGCCAGGCTCTTGCTTTACGAGGTGAAGCAAGTACGTAATGGTTGCAAGAACTTCGCAACGGCTAAGAACATCTTGTCCTTCAACTGGAACATCAAGCTTGCCAAGTTCGGTGCCGACCTTCATGTCGAACAACTTGCCAATCTTTTCAATTTCTGCACCCAACTTGCGGTTCAGTTTGTAGCGACCAACGCGTGACAAGTCATAGCGACGGTTCTCGAAGAAAGCGCCTTCGAAATATGCACGTGCAGCTTCAACGTTTGGTGGTTCGCCCGGACGAGCGCGCTTGTAAATTTCAACAAGTGCTTCTTCACGAGTTGGAGCGATTGGACGCTCCTTTTCCCACTGACCTTCAAGGAAGTCGAAGTAGTTCACAAAACGATCGAGGAAGCCTGGAGCGTTTTCTTCGTCGTAACCAAGTGCGCGCAACAAGGTGAAAATACCGATGCGGCGCTTACGTGCAACACGCGTTCCAGCGGTGACGTCTTTACCTGGCTTCTGCTCTACGTCGAACTCCAACCATTCGCCGCGGTACGGGTGGATGGTTCCCTTTACCAATTGGTGCTTCGACAAGTTACGCAAGCGGTAACGCTCGCCTGGTTCGAAAATGACGCCTGGTGAACGAACCAACTGGCTCACCACCACACGCTCGGTGCCGTTGATAACGAAGGTTCCCTTTTCGGTCATCTTCGGGAAGTCGCCCATGAACACAACTTGTTCTTTGATTTCGCCGGTTGGCTTGTTCAAGAAACGTGCGCGCACAAATACTGGCGACGCATACGTCATGTCACGTTCGCGGCACTCCGCAACAGTGAACTTTGGTTTTGGACAAAGATCTTCATCGTCTGGGTCGAATTCAAGTTCAAGTTGAAGATCGTCGCTGAATCCTTTGATTGGCGAAATATCTTCGAAAGCTTCCTTCAATCCTTCTTTAAGGAACCATTCAAAACTCTCGCGTTGTACCGCGATGAGGTCTGGAAGTTCGAGGGTTTCTGGAAGGGTCGCGAACGAATACCGTTCGCGTGCAGACGCACGTGAGGCCACTGAGTTACTCCTGATCGAGAAGTGATGAATACGAATCGACGAGCCAGATGAACTTCTTTGGGGGAAGGTTCAGGGGGCTACGCACGGCAACGAACTAGGCTACCGCCGCTTTTGCGGCTTTATACCTAGACCTGATAGACGGCTGAAGCCCGAGGCTTTCGCCTCGGGCTTACAGACCTACATGGCTGAAATTACGCGAGTTCGACGACTGCGCCGGCTTCTTCCAACTTGGCCTTTGCCTTCTCGGCATCGTCCTTGCTGGCACCCTCAAGAACAGGCTTTGGAGCACCGTCTACGAGGTCCTTTGCTTCCTTCAAGCCGAGGCTGGTGAGTTCGCGAACTACCTTAATGACCTGAATTTTCTGAGCTCCGCCTTCTTTCAAGACCACGGTGAACTCATCTTTTTCTGCTGCTGCAGGTGCTGCACCTGCTGCCGCTCCGCCTGCTGCTGCAACTGCAACTGGTGCTGCTGCGGTAACACCGAACTTCTCTTCGAATGCATCGAGGAGATCCTTCAATTCGATTACCGACATTTCTGCGATTCCGTCAAGAATCTGGTCTTTGGTGAGTGCCATTTCTTTTCTCCTATTTTTCTGTATTGATCTTGGTTATTGGGATTGGTTTCTTGAACGTGGCTATTACGCCGCATCCTTCGATTCGATAAGCGCCTTGATGCCGTAAGCGGCACGACGCATTGGAGCCTGGAGCAAGTTCGCGGTCTTGCTGAGTGGGGCCTTGAGGGCACCAGCGAACATGGACAACAGAACTTCGCGGCTTGGCAAGTCTGCAAGTGCCTTCAACTGCACTGCATCAACGGTCTTTCCGCCAATGACGCCACCCTTCAACACCAACAATGGGTTGGTTGCTGCGTGGTCGCGAAGTGCTTTAGCTGCTGCCGAAGCATCGCCCTTAACAAAAGTGATTGCAGTTGGGCCAACAAGAAAGTCGGACAAACCTTCGAAACCGGCTTCTTGTGCTGCACGGCTTGCGAGTGTGTTCTTGTACACCTTGTATTCAGCACCATGTGGGCGCAACGAACGGCGCAACTTGGCGAGTGAACCAACGGTCATACCGCGGTATTCAGTGATGAGTGCTGCGTCTGATGCTGCGAGCTTTTCGCGAACTTCAGAAACTACTGCTGCCTTCTCGGCGTTTGGTGATGTTGTCATCGTTGCCCTTTGGTTGCTTTCGAATAAGGAAAATGTGTTTCCGGCGCGGGCGCTCGGACACTTCAACGAACGCTCTCTGCGCTGCGACGGATGTCGCGCTCTTCGAGTATTCGCCTCGTTTGGCAAGACTTTCGTCTTCTTCGTTTTTCGAATTACTTCGAAACAACCAAATGTCTGTGGCGAGCAACCGAACCGAATAAATCGGGTTGGGTTGTTATGTGAGTGGTCAGGCTAGCGGGGTGTTTTGGGTATTGACACCCCGCCAAACCAAACCGAATTACTTAGTAAGAGCTTGAGTCAACGCGGACGCTTGGTCCCATAGTTGACGAAACCGACACCTTCTTCACGTACTTGCCCTTTGCCGAAGCCGGGCGGGCACGCATGAGTTCTTCCATTACTGCAGCAAAGTTGGCTTCAAGAGCCGACAGTTCGAAGCTGGCCTTGCCAACTGGAACTTGTACGTTGCCGTAGCGGTCGGTGCGGTATTCAACTTTTCCGCCCTTAAATTCGGTGACTGCGCGACCAACGTCGTTGGTTACGGTTCCCGTCTTTGGGTTTGGCATTAAGCCACGTGGTCCGAGCGCGCGGCCCAACTTACCCACCATTGGCATGAGGTCTGGAGTGGAAATCGCAATGTCGAAGTCCATCTTTCCGCCTTCAATGGCGGCTGCAAGATCGTCGGTTCCCACAATGTCGGCACCAGCGTCGCGAGCAGCCTGTGCTGCTTCACCCGCTGCGAACACGGCAACGCGAACAGTCTTACCGGTTCCCGAAGGAAGGGCGACAGTTCCACGAACTGCTTGGTCGGCCTTACGTGGGTCAAGTCCCAAGCGCACTACCAGTTCGATGGTTTCATCAAACTTGGCAGTTGCCATGGTCTTGGCCTTGTTCAACGCATCGCTTGACGAAAACGCCGCTTCGATGTCGTAACTGGCAATTGCTGCTTTGTATTTCTTTCCTAGTGGCATAAAGCCTCCCTCATGGTTGTGTCGTTCGGGCGAGGTCGTCCCGATCCGACGTGTATATATGTATGTGAACTATTTACTCAGCCAACAACGGTGAGGCCCATTGAACGGGCGGTTCCGCGAACCTGAAGCTTTGCGGCTTCCATGTCGTTGGCGTTGAGGTCTGGCATTTTGATCTTGGCAACTTCTTCAATGTCTTTTTCGGTGACGCTGCCTGCAACTTCTTTGCCTGGGTTCTTTGCAGCCTTTTCCAAACCAGCTTTCTGGCGAAGCAGCACAGGTGTTGGAGGTGTCTTCAGAATAAAAGTGAAGGTGCGGTCTTCGCAGATTGAAATTTCTACTGGAATGATCGTTCCTGCTTGCGCTTCAGTTGCAGCGTTGTACTGCTTCACGAAATCCATGATCTGGATTCCGTGAGGTCCGAGTGCTGTACCTACTGGTGGTGCAGGCGTCGCTTTTCCAGCGGGAATCTGGATCTTGACGACTGCTACAACGTCTTTCTTTGCCATGACGAGTGTTCTTTCTTTTTTGGAAGTTGTTTAGAGCTTTGCCACTTGGCTGAAGTCCATCTCCACCAAGGTCTCGCGACCGAAGATGTTAACGAGCACTTTCAACTTCATGTGATCTGGGTTAATTTCTGCGACTTGACCGGAGAAGTCGGCGAATGGGCCTTCCTTCACGCGCACGCCTTCGCCAATTTCGTATTCGAGCTTTGGTGCTTTGCGCTTTGGTGCCGACTGTCCGTCTCCCTTTGCGGAAAGGAAAGTTTCAACTTCACGACGTGACAATGGAGTTGGCTTCTGACCTTTTTGGCTTTGACCAACGAAACCAGTTACACCTGGAGTGTTGCGAATGCAAAACCATGTGTCGTCGTCCATTTCGCAACGCACAAGCAAGTAACCAGGGAAAACTTTCTTCTGCACGGTTTGCTTGCGGCCGCCCTTAAATTCGACAACGTCTTCCATTGGAATAACGATCTCGTAAATGCGATCTTCAATTTGCATTGACTGAATACGTGCCTGCATTGACTGCTGCACTTTCTTTTCGTATCCACTCTGTGAATGAACTACGTACCACGATCCAGGACGCAACCATGGTCGATCAATTACTTCCTCTTCGTCTTCAAACTCGTTACCGGTGAGATCGAAGGCGACGTCAGGCGCAACCGTGTCGGTTGTGTCGAGGTCTTCAGAGGTGAGAGTTGCGTCGTCAGTCATAATTCAGCCGTTCGGTCTGGGGTCAGTCCTTGTAAAGCCAGCCAGAAAGTATGCCAAAGACAGCGTCCATTCCACCCACGAACGCCGTAATGACCACAACAGTGACCAACACGATGATCGAATAGCGGCGAATTTCTGGCCACTTCGGCCACGCGACCTTGCGCATTTCATCGCGAACTTCGCGAATGTACTGAGCAGGACTCGTGCGCTCTTTCTTCACTTGGCTCGCGACAGTTGGCCGGGGTTGGCGAATAGGCGCACCCTGGTCGTTTACGGCGCCCATCTTTTGCATGGCGCGTTTCTGCTGTCGGTTGAGATCCATGGACATAGCGGAGTTTGAGCCTATCGGGGGCTTTGCCGCACTAATCAGGGTCGAACCACAAGAAATTTGCAGGGCAGGAGGGATTTGAACCCCCGACCATCGGTTTTGGAGACCGGCGCTCTACCAACTGAGCTACTGCCCTAAATAGCGAAGGTGAGGCTACCAGCCATTACCTGTATGACCTATGGGCGCGCCGCCCAATTTGCTCGCCAAAGCTACTTAGCTGGCCCTTGTTCACACAGCCACTGCATGGCCATATGGAAGATGATCAGTTGAAGATCTTCGGCAATTTGCATGTCGTCGATAGCGAAGTGAATGGGGTGCTTGGCGATGCCTTTGCACTTACCCCCCGAGTATCCGAGCACTGCGAATGTTTCCATTCCAAGTGAGTTACCCATTTCTAACGCATTCACCACGTTTGCCGAATTACCGCTGCCCGAAAACACCACCAAGATGTCGCCTGCATCGGCTTTCACACGCAATTGCTCAGAGTAAATATTTTCGTATCCGATGTCGTTTGCAAGACAGGTAATCACTGCTGGGTTCGCGCTCAATGAATCGATACGTAAACCAATTCCGTTTTTTACACCAGCGCCATACAAGAAGTCATTTGCAAGATGGTTTGCATTTCCTGCAGAGCCACCATTGCCACACAAGTAAATGGTCTTCTTATTTTTCCATGCGAGTTGCATTGCGGTAGCAAGTTTTGGAACTTCCTTCATTGCAGGAAGTTCAAGTGCAGTGTGCATGCGCTTGATGTATTCGCCGATCAGTTGTTCCATAGTGCCAAACCTAACTTTGCGACCTGTTCATTACTTCGTCGAATGTTCCTTCATCAACAATACGCCCTGCATCTAGGCGATACAGGCGATCACAATATTCAACAGTGCTCAAACGGTGCGCAACGATGATGACTGTCTTGTCGCCTTGCAATGCCTGGACCGCCTTCATGACTTCATGTTCGGTTTCGGTATCAAGCGATGACGTGGCTTCGTCGAGCACTAACACTGATGGCCGGTGATACAGCGCACGCGCAATGCCAATGCGCTGACGTTGACCGCCGGAAAGCCGCACACCGCGCTCACCCACAACCGTGTCGAGGCCTTCTGGAAGGGAAGCGACGAAGTCTTCAAGCTGTGCTGACTTCAATGCTTCAGTAATTGCGGCTTCATCAATTTCGGCATCAGCAATTCCGATTGCAATATTGCGACGTAACGAATCGTCCATCAAGAAAATAGATTGAGGTATGTAGCCAATCTGTTGCTGCCAGGATTGCTTGACATCATTAATATCCCGGCTATTTATTTCTACTGATCCCGACTTTGCCTCCAGCAATCCCAACATAATGTCAATTAGAGTGCTTTTTCCGCTTCCACTTTGGCCCACAAAACCAACCGCCTCACCCCTCTGAACTCGAACATTCACGTCA
>JALQUZ010000054.1 GCA_023263695.1 Ilumatobacteraceae bacterium | reverse complement strand
AATTTTTGCCGAGTTAATAAAGCGTTGCATGTGCTCGGTAAGGCGGAATACAGCTGGACCTTTGTCGGTTTCATATGCGCGAATACCTTCAAACACGCCGGTGCCGTAATGCAGTGTGTGCGTAAGTACATGAACTTGTGCTTTGTCCCAATCAACAAGCGTTCCGTTCATCCAAATCTTTGGTGTCGTGGTAATTGGCATTACGTCCCCTTAGTTACAAATGTTGATAAAACTTAGCGTTACTTGGCTGCTACTCGGGCTGCAATTTCATCGCCAATTTGCGAGGTTGAGCCCGCACTTGGCTTTTCACAGGCTGCGCGCAACGTGGCTGCCCCTGCGTGTTCGCCCAGGAACTCCAGCATGTGCGCTGCCGAAAGAATGGCGGCGACCGGGTTTGCCTTGCCCGTGCCAACGATGTCTGGCGCCGAGCCATGCACTGGTTCAAACATTGAAGGACCAGTGCGCTTGGGGTTCAAGTTGGCAGAAGATGCAACACCAATTCCACCGCTCACGGCTCCACCAAGGTCGGTCAAAATATCACCGAACAAGTTGTCGGTCACGATCACGTCATAACGCTGCGGATCTTGAACGAAGTAGATGCAGGCTGCATCTACGTGGTTATACGCAGTACCTACTTGTGGAAACTCTTCAGCAACATTGTTAAACGTACGCTGCCACAAATCGCCAGCAAAGGTGAGCACGTTTGTTTTGTGCACCAAAGTCAGGTGCTTGCGTTCTCGTTGTGCAGCGAGTTCAAATGCGTAACGTACACAACGCTCAACGCCATGCGCAGTGTTCACACTGCCCTGTGTTGCCACTTCATATGGTGTTCCTTTGCGCAACACTCCGCCTTCACCAACATATGGTCCTTCAGTGTTTTCGCGAATCACCACAAAGTCGTGTGACTGCGTATGACCAGGTGCAACGCCAGCAAACGGACGTTGATTGATGTACAAGTCCAATTCAAAACGCATCTTCAATAACAAGCCACGCTCAATTACTCCTGGTGGTACCGCAGGTGTGCCCACTGCACCAAGCAAGATCGCATCAAACTTGCGAAGTTCTGCAAGGGTGGCGTCTGACAACACTTCACCGTCACGCAAGTAACGAGCACCGCCAAGGTCGAAACCAGTGGTTTCTAATTCAATTCCTGCGGCCTTCACCACCTTCAGCGCTTCAGTTGTGACCTCGGGTCCAATTCCGTCGCCGCCGATAACTGCAACGCGATGAGCATGTGTTGTTTTTGCAGACATAGTGATGCTCCATCGTAGGGTGGATTTTGCGCAGATAGCCTTTGGGCGTATGGCTAAGCACCAACTTTCGAAGTCCACATATGACCGCATTAAGGCCGAATTTGACGACCTCACCACCCGCGGACGCATCGATGTAGCCAACAAAATTGAGCGTGCACGCGAACTTGGCGACCTCAAAGAAAATGGCGACTACCACGCTGCCAAAGATGAGCAGGGCCACATGGAAGGCCGCATCCGCCAGATCGAATCCATTCTCGAAGATGCCGAAGTGGTGTCTCCAGCCCCTGACGGTGTTGTTGGACTTGGCTCAATCATCGCCATTGTTTACGAAGGCGACTCAGACAGCGATGCCGAGTCCTACCTCATTGGCCATGTTGAAGAACAGCCTGCTTCCAGAGATATCAGCGTGATGAGCCCTTCTTCACCACTTGGTTCTGCATTGCTCGGCGCCAAAGAGGGCGACATGGTTTCCTACGAAGCGCCTAATGGAATGCTCAAAGTAAAAGTGCTTTCCGCAAAGTCTCAGAAATAGCTCGGAGATTATGGCGCTTCCTCCCGGTCGCTTGATCGACATACCTGGTCGCGGTCAAACATTTATTCGTGAAGTACAAGGCCCAGAAAATGCGCCAACACTCATTCTGTTGCACGGCTGGACAGCAACTGCCGACCTGAATTGGTTTACCTGTTTTGAAGAACTTGGCAAACACTTCAATGTCGTTGCACTCGACCATCGTGGCCACGGACAAGGAATTCGCTCGCGCAGTTCGTTTCGGTTGGAGGACTGCGCGGACGATGTCGTGGCTCTTGCAGATGCACTCGGAATCAACACATTTATTCCCGTTGGGTATTCAATGGGCGGAACCATTGCACAACTCATTTGGAAACAACACGAACATCGTGTCAACGGATTGGTGTTATGCAGCACTGCGCCAATTTTTGCGAAGTCGCGTGAAGAACGTCTTGGATTTCTTGGACTCACGGGACTTGCAGCCATTGCTCGATTCACCCCAACGCAAACTGTTGACTGGATTACCGAGCAGGTGTACTTACAGCGCAAAGCTGAAGGATTGGACCAATGGGCACTCGAAGAAATGTCGGGTCATGATTGGCGACAAATTCTTGAAGCCGGAAAAGAAATTGGCAGTTTCAATTCGCTGAAGTGGCTGTCTGCAGTGGATGTACCTACATCGGTGGTCATCACCACACAAGATCAGGTCATTCCCCCAGAGCGTCAGCAGCGACTTCTTGATCTACTGAAAGATGTTGACGTGCACTTGGTAGATGGCGGGCATAACGCTATTTACGCCGAGCATCGGACATATGTTCCAAAACTAGTTGCCGCTTGCAACAGCGTGTATCAACGCGCACTAAAAAATTAAGCGACGATCGTTTCTAAATCAAGCCCAATGTCCAGCACTTTTGCTGAATGAGTTAGCGCTCCAACCGAAATGTAATTCACACCAGTTGCAGCAACACTCTGCGCATTTTCTAATGTCAGGCCACCGCTCGCTTCCAACACCACGGCACGGCCCGTGGACGCAAAATGCTGTGCTGCAATTGCAACTGCTTCGCGCAGCACTGCTGGTTCCATATTGTCGAGCAACACTAATTCGGCTCCTGCGCTAAGCGCTGTGCGCAATTGGTCAAGGGTGTCCACTTCAATTTCCAACACGATTGACGGCGCAGCAGCTCGCACTGCCGCGAACGCTTGCGCCACTCCGCCTGCAGCAACAATGTGATTGTCTTTCACCAAAGCTGCATCGGAAAGTGACATGCGGTGATTCACTCCTCCACCACAACGCACTGCATACTTTTCCAGCGCACGCATTCCAGGTGTGGTTTTTCGAGTGTCGCGTACCCGAGCATTCGTAGAAGCGATGGCATCTGCCCATTGACTAGTGGCAGTTGCAACACCCGACAAATGACCCAACAAGTTCAGAGCGGTGCGCTCTGCCGTGAGCAACCCGCGTGTTGGTCCTTCAACACTTGCCACGCGTGTACCGGGTTGCACACGAGTTCCATCTGCAACTAACTGTTTGAACGCCACATGCTCTGCGCCACACACCATGTCGAACACTGCGCCAGCAATTGCCAAGCCCGCAATGCATCCTGTTTGACGTGAAGCGAAAACACCCGCACTTCGCTGCTGTGCAGGAACTGTTGAATTGGTGGTCACATCGGGGCCATTGTGCAAGTCTTCGTCTAATGCGACAGAAATAAGTCGACGTACTGCATCAACATCTAAACCAGCTGCGGTTATGAGTTGTGCAGATTCATCGGAAAGTTTGTGATGCAACATGGTTAAACCTCGCTCGGAATTCCACTAATCGACAACGAACCACTGTGTAACGACACCTCTAGGTGTCGAACCCAAATTTCGCGCTGCTCCGTTGTGTCTGTGCGTCGGTGACAACCACGACTCTCCGTGCGTGCAAGGGCACTTGCTGCAACTGCTATTGCAACAGTCAAGATGTTGGTTGCTTCAAAATTGCGTCGCGAAGGCGTAACTTGCGCATCAACTTTTTCTGCAGCTATCGCTAACGCATCAAGTGCATGTTGCAAACCTTCCGGCTTACGAAGCACACCAACGTGTTTACTCATCAGCGTGCGCACGTGAGTGCGAAGTGAATCATCAAGTAATCCTGCAACTTCAGATGCAACGAATTCCTCTGGCTCAACACGCTCTGGAATTTTCCACGCCAAGTTTCGTCCAACGCGTGTTCCTACCACCAAGCTTTCGGTCAGTGAGTTGGATGCCAAACGATTTGCGCCATGCACGCCCGTGTAAGCCACTTCGCCAACGGCATACAGTCCTTCTACTTCGGTGAGGCCATCGAGGTTTGAGTCAATGCCACCACATGTGTAATGAGCTGCAGGCGCAACAGGAATTCGCTGGGTCAGCGGGTCAATACCTGCAGCACGACAAGCCTTGGTAATGAACGGAAAGCGTTCTTCAAAATTCTCAATTCCCGTGGCGTCTAAATACACATGGTCGTCAACCCCTGCTGGCGCTTGCGCCATACGCGCACTAATTGCCGAAGCCACCACGTCGCGAGGTGCAAGGTCTTCCTGCGGATGCGCACCTTTCATAATGCGCTCGCCTGCTGCATCAAAAAGAATTGCACCTTCACCGCGAACCGCTTCGCTAATAAGCATCTGCTGCTGTGTCGAACTGGCAGAGTGCCACAACACCGTCGGATGAAATTGTACGAACTCAAGGTCTCGCAACGTAAGGCCTGCGCGCAATGCAAGTGCATGACCATCGCCTGTCACTGCAGGCGGGTTCGATGTGCTTGCAAAAACCTGACCGTACCCACCAGTTGCAATAACTACCGCTGGGGCTTTCACTAAGCCAACACTTTCAACATTTCCTTGCGCATCGAGTTTCGCAATTCGCACTCCAGCAACTCGACGACGCCCACCGGAAGATTTTCCAAACACCAAGTCCAATGCAAACGCGTGGTCCATTACTTCAACACCTGCGTTAATTGCGTTCATGTCCAGCGTGCGCTGCACTTCAGCACCCGATTGATCTCCTCCGGCATGAACAATTCGCGAACGCGAATGCCCGCCTTCGCGCGTTAGCGCTCGCAAGCCATCGCTACCTGGGTCAAATGCTGCACCAAGTTTTTCTAAGTATTGAATTGCAGTCGGTGCATCGCGCACCAACGAAGTAACTGCTGCTTCATCGCACAAACCTGCGCCTGCTTCAAGCGTGTCGCGTACGTGTTCACCAAACGTGTCGCCCGGGTCGAGTACGGCGGCTAGCCCGCCTTGCGCCCATGCTGTGCTTCCGGCATCCAGCGTGTCTTTCGTAATGATCAAGACATCACGAACTGGTCGCGCTGCTAACGCTGCGGCAAGCCCCGCTGCTCCAGAGCCAAGCACAACAACGTCAACTTCACGCGTCCAGGAAACCGCTGGAGCAGCAAGTTGAGTTGGCACATTCACAGGTATCTGTTGTACGCGCGAACCTGTCGGCACTGTGATTATTCCTTTGTGCGCGAAGGCGTGCCAATGGCAATCATGCGCTCTACCGAAGCACGTGCCTTGTCGGCAATATCGCGCGGTACATCGACAACATCCGTGCCAACGCGCAATGAACGCAACAACTTTTCGGGAGTAATCATCTTCATGTACTTGCACACTGCCGCACGGTTCACTGGCTCAAAAATGACTAGTGGATTTGCCTTGCGCAATTGATGCAGCATTCCGGTTTCAGTAGCGACCAAAACCTTTTTCGCGTGCGTATTCTGCGCTGCCGTAATCATGCCCGAAGTAGAAAGAATGTGCGTGCGCTCTGCAGGAACAGCACCACTCGAGGCCAAATACATTGCTGAAGTCGCACATCCGCACTCTGGGTGAATGAACAGTTCTGCCTCTGGTTCAGCAGCAACCATGTTCTTCAAATCTTGTCCGTTGATTCCCGCATGCACATGACACTCACCCATCCAAATGTGCATATTGGTGCGTCCGGTTTCGCGTTGTGCATGTGCACCAAGAAACTGGTCTGGGCAGAACAGGATTTCTTGATCTAGTGGAATTGATTGCACCACTTCAACCGCATTCGACGATGTGCAGCAAATATCAGTTTCGGCTTTTACTGCTGCAGTGGTATTCACATAACTCACCACAGCTGCACCAGGGTGTTCGGCTTTCCATGCACGAAGCTGGTCGGCATTAATGGTGTCGGCAAGCGAACAACCCGCAGCAGCTTCGGGAATAATCACCGTCTTGTCGTAGCTCAAAATTTTTGCTGTCTCGGCCATGAAGTGCACGCCACAAAAAATGATGGTGCTCGCGTCGACTTGAGCTGCAATTCGCGAGAGCGCCAACGAGTCGCCAACATGATGCGCAATTTCCTGAATCTCAGGCACTTGATAGTTGTGGGCAAGAATTACCGCGTCGCGCTGTTTAGCTAACGCACGCACTTCTTCGGCCCATGCAGACTTCGGGCCGTAGTCAACGCTGTTGGCGATGCTTGAACTCACACGTTCAAGTTATCGGCTACTCCTGCAATGCCGAATCTGTGGCGCTTTGGGCAACATTCACGGGGCTGTCGAACCATAAGTTGGTAACTGCATCGGCCAGACTGCCTCGCGCTGCTCCTGCATCGGTCACAACATCGTTTGGGGTATCGGCAAACCGCAACACGGATCCAACACCGCAGTCGCCAACCACGACAACCAAACGAACTCGCCTCCGTTCTGGATGTTGACTCGGTGGCACTGACGTTTCTTCATCTTCATCCTCGTCATCTCGAATTGGAGCTGCCCATCCACACGTCAGCACCACTGCGGCGTCGAACATACGCACGATGGCGCTGGTTTGAGCTTCAAGCAATTCGTACACATCGCCATGCTCTGCAAGAAACGTAATTCGTAACGCACCGTCTTCATTTCGCAAGGCGGCTTCTTCATTCACAATGCTGATGCCATACAAACGCGCCCGCGAAAGATCGAAACCGTCGAGGGATAGGTGCAGGCTGTGCTCTACGCAGGTGGCGAGTGTGACTGGACTAATAGTGTGTTGTGTCATGCCCCGATGTGTGGCTTGAGGCCCTAACACGGATGCAGTTTTGAGCCATTTCGGCCAATTCACGGTTGAATGGAAGCATGGCCAATACGAACGGCAAGCCCCTCACACTTCCCCAAAAAGTTTGGGATCGCCACGTTGTGCAAAGCGCACCAGGCGAGCCAGACCTGCTGTACATCGACCTCCACCTCGTTCACGAAGTGACGAGCCCGCAGGCATTCGATGGTTTGCGCATCAATGGCCGCAAAGTTCGCCGCCCAGACCTCACGGTGGCAACCGAAGACCACAACGTTCCGACCGAGAACATTCACTTGCCTATTGCTGATGAAATTTCGTCTAAGCAAATTGAAGTGTTGCGCGCAAACGCAAAAGAGTTTGGTGTCACGTTGTACCCAATGGGTCATGCCAAGCAAGGCATCGTGCACGTCATCGGTCCAGAACAGGGTCGCACGCTTCCTGGCATGACGATTGTGTGCGGCGACAGCCACACGGCAACACATGGCGCATTCGGCGCACTGGCATTCGGAATTGGCACCAGCGAAGTTGAACACGTTCTTGCAACGCAGACACTTCCACAGTCGCGTCCAAAGTGGATGAGCGTCACGGTTGAAGGCACTCTTGCACCAGGTGTAACCGCAAAAGACATCATCCTGGCTGTCATTGCAAAAATTGGTACAGGCGGTGGCATCGGTCATGTCATCGAATATCGCGGTTCCGCTATTCGAGCAATGTCAATGGAAGGTCGCATGACCATCTGCAACATGTCAATCGAAGCTGGAGCTCGTGCAGGACTAGTTGCTCCAGACGATGTGACGTTTGAATACTTGAAGGGCCGCGAACATGCACCGACAGGTGCAGAGTGGGACGCAGCAGTTGCCGATTGGAAAACACTGTGCACCGATGAAGGCGCGCAATGGGACACCGAAGTGGTCATTGATGCATCAGCACTCACACCATTTGTTACGTGGGGAACCAACCCTGCACAAGGAATTGGCATCGATGGAAAAATTCCAAACCCAGCCGACTACGCAGACGCAACTGCACGCAACACCGTTGAACGCGCACTCGAAT
>JALQUZ010000053.1 GCA_023263695.1 Ilumatobacteraceae bacterium | reverse complement strand
AGAACTATGGCTATTCTCCCCATTGCAACAGTTGGTCACCCTGAACTGAAAATTGTCGCGAAAGAAGTAACTCGCGAAGAGCTTGCATCGGCAGAGGTGCAGCAATTTATTGATGACTTGATTGAGACGATGCGTCATGCCAATGGCGCTGGTCTTGCAGCGACGCAGGTGCTTCGCCACCAGCGCATTTGTGCTGTTGAAGTAGAAAACAACCCGCGCTACCCATACAAGCCACGCGTACCACTGACCGTTTTGGTGAACCCGGTGGTCACCTTCCTCGATGACGACACGTTTGACAACATGGAAGGCTGCCTGTCGGTGCCAGGTATTCGCGGTCAGGTTGCGCGTAACACTCGCATTCATGTGAAGGCATGGGACCGCCATGGAAACGACATCGACACTGAAGTTCGCGGCCTTACTGCGTGCACGTATCAGCATGAGTTTGATCACTTGGACGGTTTGTTGTTCCTCGACAAAGTGACCGACCCTGGCACGCTCACCACATGGGATTCGTTCAACCAGTTTCACCACGATGCATTCGTTGCACGTGCAAAAGCGCTGGTTGCTAAACACGGTTCGTAATGTTTGCACTGACCGGTATCGGTCATCTGGTAACGAACGACGAAACAGTTGGCCAGGGAAAACTTGGCGTATTGCAAGATGTTGCATTGGTTGCTAACGATGCAGGAAATATTTCGTGGGTTGGCAAGCAATCTGAACTAGGAAGCCACTTTGACGGCAAGCCAATAGATGTTGGTGGCCGTGCGGTTATTCCAGGATTCGTTGATAGTCATACGCATTTGGTGTTTGCTGGTGACCGCGCACGTGAATTTGAATCGCGTATGCAGGGTAAGCCATACGCGGCAGGTGGTATCAAAACCACGATGGCTGCAACACGAGCAGCGTCAGACGATGTGCTTGCGGCAAACGTTGCGCGGTTGGCAAGCGAAGCGCTTGCTTCGGGAACCACCACGTTAGAAGTGAAATCGGGTTACGGCCTGTCGGTCCGTGACGAAGCACGCTCACTTGTTGCTGCAAAAACCGCAACCTCGGAAACCACGTTCTTGGGCGCTCACGTGGTTCCACCCGACACGAATGCCGACGACTATGTGGCCTTGGTGCAGGGCGAAATGCTGGATGCCTGCAAAGGCAACGCTAAATGGATTGACGTGTTTTGCGATCGTGGTGCATTCGACGTTGACCAGGCTCGTGCAATTCTGCAGAGTGGCGCAGCTGCAGGGTTAGGAATGCGCATACATGCCAATCAATTGCAACAGGGCGGTGGAGTGCAACTTGGAGTTGAGCTGGGCGTTGCCTCGTGCGATCACTGCACACACCTTTCACAGCAAGACATTGATGCGCTTTCTGGCGCTAGCGCAAACACTGTGGCCACACTGCTTCCAACCGCAGAACTGTGCACGCGTTCACCATTTCCTGATGCACGCAAACTAATTGATGCGGGAGTGACGGTTGCTTTGGCATCGGACTGCAACCCTGGTTCGTCGTATACCTCATCGATGCCGCTGGTAATTGCGCTCGCAGTAATCAACATGGGCATGACATGTGATGAAGCATTGTGGTCGGCGACTGTAGGTGGCGCCAAAGCACTACGCAGGAGCGATGTAGGAAATCTGCGCGTTGGCTCGCGGGCCGACATGGTGGTGCTTGATGCGCAAAGCCACATTCACTTGGCCTACCGGCCAGGTGTGCAACAAGTGCGCGCAGTTATCCGCGGCGGGAAAACCGTCTTCGGAAGCCTCTAAGCAATAAAGCGGACTCCAAGTAGCGATACGACAGCGATTGAGCCCCAGCTAATTGCCGCAAGTTGTAATGGTTTTCCACCAACTTTGAAGAGTTTAGAAAATTTCACGTCAGATCCGAGTCCGACTAAAGCAACTGCCAAACACCATTGTTCAATCTTCTTCAATGGTGAAAGCCAGCCAGTCGGAATAACTCCACTTGTACGAATAGCAATCATTACAAGGAATCCAAAGACAAACAGCGGCATGATGTTGACCTTGCTCTGAGAAGCCTTCGCAGTAAATCCGCTTTTCCCACGCTTTGCCCACAGCGCCATAATTGTCACAAGTGGCGCGAGCAACACCACTCGCGAAAGTTTGACCACGATTGCAGCTTCTGCCGAGTCTTTTCCTCCTGTAGATGCTGTGGCAACAACTTGTGCAACATCGTGCACGCTTGCACCAACCCATGCGCCAAACATATGGGCGTCTTGTAAACCGACCAGGTTACGGAGCAACGGCAGAAGGACTATTGCTAAACTTCCGCACAGGGTGACCAAAGCGATCGCGTAGGTAACTTCCTCTTCGTCAGCTTCAACAACGCCCTCCATGGCTGCTACAGCTGAGGCGCCACAGATAGAAAACCCTGTTGCAATGAGCAGCGAGAGGGTTTTAGAGACTCCAAGTTTTGGGCCAAGCCAGGTAGTGCCAAGAAATGTAAAAGCCACCACACCCAACACGACTATGAGTTCACGTCCACCCAAATCAATTACCTGCGACGCTGCTAGCTGGGTTCCGAGTAACACGATGCCGAATCTCAGAACTTTCTTTGACGCAAATTTCTGCCCAGGTGCAAACGACTTCGGAATAACTCCCACGTTTCCGATGAGCACACCAATGACGAGCGATGCAACAAGCGGGGAGACGGTGTCGTATCGCCAATGAATGTTGAACCCAACAAAGGTCACAGCCAAGGCAAACATGAGCCCAGGGCTGTATTTGCGAACGGTTTGAATCACCTCTGAATTGTAGGATTTAGCCATGGCTGCGAAAGGTTCATCACGGTTTTGGTCGCTCCGCGAACCTGGTGAGTGGCGCACACTGTTGGTTGTGCTCTCCGTATACGGGCTGACCGTGCTCACCGTTGTGCGCTACAACGTGCTAACACCATGGTTAGCAGTGCCATTTCTCGCTGTACTTGGCGCGTGGCACCTCAGTATGCAGCATGAGGTAATACACGGCCACCCGTTTAAGAGCCAGAAATTGAATGATGCCCTAGGCAGTGTTCCTATCACGCTATGGATTCCGTATTTGGCCTTCAAAAAAGATCACCTTGAACACCACGTTTCTGACCTCACGAATCCGGCACTCGATAATGAGAGTTACTACGTGTCGCAAGAGCAATGGAACAAGGCCGGAAGAATTCGCCGCGCAGCGTGGACCGCAAACCGAACCATATTGTTCCGCATGTTCGTGTGGACAATCGTCAGCACCATGACGTATCTGCTGTCGGTGCTGAAACGCGCGGTTCGTGGCGAACACGGCGATCGACTTGCCATTGCGCTACACATTATTGGCGTGGCGTTGGTGGTGTATCTCGTTTCGCTTTCATCCATGCCACTCTGGGTCTTTGCACTTGGCACTACATATGGTGGTCGAATTTTGAATGCCATTCGGCCGTTTCCTGAGCACAAATATCAGAGTGGTGTTGAAACCCGAACAGCAATGATCATGGCCGGACCATTTATGAGTTTGCTGATGTTAAATAACAACTTGCACGTTGCTCACCACGATGAACCCTGGGTTCCGTGGTATGGCTATCAGGCATTGGCGCGAAGAGTGAACGCTGTAGAGCGCGCTCGTGAAGCAGGCTTGCTGTACGAGGGCGGTTATGCAGAAGTGTTTCGCAAGTTTTCGTTTAATCCTGTAGATTCGCCTGTGCGCGAACGCAACTAATTAACGAGTTGCAACAACGGGGAAACGCGGATCGTCCAGCGCATAACCAAATTGCAAGCCGTTGCCTTCAAGTGGAGGCGAGGTTTTCCAAGGGCGAGCAGCAAACACCGCATCGTCTCCCACGTAGCGGAAGCTGACTGCACGGCGCAGTTGCACGCCGGTTCCTGCAGTGCCTGGCGCTGAGTGCAGGGTGCGGTAGTGAAACGCAACGGCATCGCCTAGTTGCACCGGGGTAGAGATCACCTCGTGGGCATTGAGCTCTTCAACTGGAGGTAGGTGCACGAAGTCGTGCGCCGAATCGACATATGCGGTTTGATCTTTGAACCGCTTCGGAATGAATCGCTTATTCCATTTGTGGCTACCGGCAATGAAGCGCAGCGCAACTGAATCGGGAATGGGGTCAAGTGGAATCCAGATGCTCACGTTGTCCATACCGTCAATTCCGTAATACGGATCATCGTGATGCCACGGCGTGACTTCCTTGGTTTCAGCTTCTTTTACCAATACGTGCTCATGAAATAAACGTGCAGTATTGGTACCCATGAGGTTGAGCGCAGCTTCGGGAACACTGCCTTTCATGCCCACCTCGGCAAACTCGGGGAAGCGATTCCAATTCACGTAGTCGTCGAAAAAACGGCCTGTGGCGCCTGCTGGGGTGTATTCATTTGCCCATGGGCCAGGACTTGCCATGTTGGCTGCAACTCCTTGGCGCAGGGCTTCTAAGGCTTCTGAGTTCACCAGATTGCGCAAGACCACCACACCATCGCGTTGATACGCAGCGTTCAATACTGGGTCGCTGGCCATGGGGAAACACTAATTGGAAATGAATTAAGCCGGATACATGAAGAACCCGCCGGCTTGCGCCGGCGGGTTCCAGAGTTCCTATTAGCGAAGACCGCTAATTACATGCGGAAGCCCTTGTTCACCATGGAGATGACAGCATCCTTGACAGGAATCATTCCTGCAACGATTGCGCCGTTAGCGCAATAGGTCTGCCAATCCTGGTCGAACGACATGCCCCAACCGGTTGCTGGTGTCATCTTGAGAACCCAGCACATTGCAATAGCAACGATAAGGCCCCAGTTTGAACCAATGATTGGAATCTTCTTGATAATGCCCGACAGCTGAATGGTGCCAAGTACCGAATCGACAACGGTCGTTACGGCGCCGAGCAGAAGTGCTGCGATGAGTAAGTATCCAAGTGTGTACATGATTATTTCCCCAGTTCTGTGGGCGACGTTGCCCACGAATTCGACCGTAAATGACTTTTGTCACCAAGTGGTGGATTACACGAAATTGCAACAATTCGCCTTGTGAATAGGCGAAAATATCGATTTTGTAACACTTGCAAAGTCGTAAGGTAGGCGCGGTGAGCGGGGAAGATTTACCAGTTTTAGGTGGCGGCCCATGGTCGCCTTTACGCATCTCGCTCTATCGGTCCATGTGGATCGCGGCGTTGGTGTCAAATGTTGGCACCTTTATGCACATTGTTGCTGCGGGTTGGGCAATGACGTCCCTTACTGATTCGCCCACTCTTGTTGGGTTAGTGCAAACCAGTTGGGCAGTGCCGGGCTTTGCTCTTGCGTTACACGCGGGTGCATTTGCCGACATGGTGGAACGTAAGCGTCTCATTGCCTTCACTCAAGTGCTGGCGCTTGCCATTGCGGCCGCATTAGGTGTGCTCGAAATGACTGGGCATCTTGGAGTGGCAGCGCTGCTGGCGGGAACATTTTTCGAGTCGGTAGCACTGACCATTGCAGCTCCGGCATTTATGGCGCTCACTCCACAATTAGTCGGCGCACAATATTTGTCTCAAGCGTTTGGGCTCGATTCGGTTTCACGCAACATTGCTCAGTCGGTCGGGCCAGCACTTGCTGGCGCAGTCATTGCATTTACCAACCCTGGTGCAGTGTTCATGTTGAATGCAATTTCGTTCGTGGGAATTCTAGTTGTCGTTCGCAAACTTCCCGCGTTCACCATTCATGTAGACAGTGCTGCAAAAATTAATCACGTCATAGTGGATGGAATTAAGCATGTGATACACACCTCGCACTTGCGCAATATTGCTTTACGGCTGGCGCTCATGCTTGGTGCGACAGCTTCGTTGAATGCGATGCTTCCTGTGATTGCAAAGAATTCGTTGCACGTTTCTGCAAGCGGATTTGGAATATTGGCCGGTGCGCTTGGTGTAGGGGCTGTGCTTGCAGTGTGGCTGTTACCGCTGTTGCGTAAACGCATGACATCAGAATCAATGTCGCTAGCAGCATCAATGGTTTGGGCGGCAGCAGTATTCGGTTTTGCCGTAGCTCACAACATGATTGTTGCAGTGCCAGCACTCGTCTTGAGCGGTGCTGCGCTCATGGTGATGATCAACACGCTGTTCTCTACTTTCATTGCACAATTGCCAGATCACTTGCGTGGTCGAGGCTCATCCATTGGCATGCTCATGGCATGGCTAGGAACTTCTGTCGGCGCATTCGCATGGGGGTTTTGCGCAGCATCAACTTCGGTTCGTGTAGCACTTATTGCATCCACTGCCGCAACTGCGGGTATCGGTGTACTGAACCGAATTGCGTTGCCGTTAGGCGCTGAATCGAATTAAGCGTGAACGGTGAGGCGGCGAACTGCTTCCACCACCACATCGTCAACGGTGATGCTGCCGGCTTCAACTGCACGTGCAAGATCAACGCGCATGTCATGTTCCCAGAAGCGTTCTAGGTGAGCGACCGTTGCCTTCACTGCGTCCAAGCTGCTATCGGCAGCGAACTGACGTGCAATCTGGTTAGCCATGCGCACGAGTGCGCTGAGGCGATGTGCTGGGTGGTCAAGTTCGGCAGTAGCTGCACTGCGACCTGGCGACACCTGCACTGCAGTCACTTTGTATTCAGGACAGTTGGTGGCCCAGTCGGAGTTGTCGGTGGTAATCACGTTTGCACCGCTGATCGGGTAGTGGAATGTGGTGTACACCACACCAGGAGCCACTCGCTCTGTTACCTGCGCTCGAAGCACCGTAGTGCCAACTCGACTTGCAATCGTTACTTCCTCGCCGTCTTTCACGCCACGCTCAAGTGCGTCACTTGGGTGAATTTCGAGCAGGTCCTCTGCATGCCAAGCAACGTTCTTGGTGCGGCGGGTTTGTGCACCCACGTTGTATTGGCTGAGAATTCGTCCGGTGGTGAGGAGAAGCGGGAACTTGCGGTTCGATTTTTCTTCCGTTGGAACGTATGGAGTTGGCGTGAACTTGCCAAGGCCACGCACAAACTTTTCTTTGTGCATGATTGGCGTTCCATGTGGGTTGGCATCGTTACACGGCCATTGCACGCTGCCTTCCTCGTCGAGGCGAGCGAATGACACGCCTTTAAATGTTGGAGTCAGCGCTGCAATTTCGTCCATGATTTCGCTGGACTCGTTGTAGCTCATCGGGTGGCCAAGTGCATTTGCCAACTCACACACAATTTCCCATTCGTGCTTGCCGGTTTGCGGGCGCATTGCTGGGCGAACGCGGTTAATGCGACGCTCGGCGTTGGTGAACGTTCCATCTTTTTCGAGGAACGATGTGCCAGGGAAGAACACGTGTGCAAAGCGCGCGGTCTCATTGAGGAAGAGGTCCTGAACAATGACGCATTCCATTGCGGAAAGTGCGGACTCAACGTGAGCGGTGTTCGGATCGGATTGCGCAATGTCCTCGCCGTGTACAAAGAGTCCCTTGAAGTTGCCATCGATTGCGGTGTCGAACATGTTTGGAATGCGCAAGCCTGGTTCGGACTGAATAACCGTGCCCCATAATTGTTCGAACATGGTGCGCGTTGCATCGTCGCTTACATGGCGGTATCCAGGAAGTTCGTGTGGGAATGAACCCATGTCGCATGAACCCTGCACGTTGTTCTGGCCGCGAAGTGGGTTAACACCGACACCGTCGCGACCAAGGTTGCCGGTTGCCATGGCCAAGTTGGCCATACCCATCACCATGGTGCTGCCTTGGCTGTGCTCGGTAACGCCCAAGCCGTAATAGATGGCGCCGTTTCCACCTGTTGCAAACAAGCGTGCTGCATCGCGCACTTGCGCTGCAGGAACACCCGTGTGGGCTTCCATTGCCTCAGGGCTATTTTCTTCGCGAGATACGAACTCGCTCCAAATTGCATACTCGTTTGGCTCGCAACGCTCGGCGATGAATTTGGTGTCGGCAAGTCCTTCAGTCACGATGACATGGGCGAGGGAGTTGATGACCGCAACGTTGGTGCCAGGTTGTAGTTGCAAGAAGCCCGAGGCTTCAATGTGAGCGGTTTTTACCAGGTCGATCTTGCGTGGGTCAACAACGATGAGTTTTGCGCCTTCACGCAAGCGCTTCTT
>JALQUZ010000052.1 GCA_023263695.1 Ilumatobacteraceae bacterium | reverse complement strand
AGCGCTGCGGACCATGCGGGAGTTGTGGTGATATCCACTCATTACAGGCTACCCGCGCGACTAGCGTGAACGAATCATGACAAAGCCTGTAGTAAAGCCAGAAACTTCACAGGCTGCAATTGCGCAGAGCCTTTCGGTGTATTTCATCTGGGGCGCACTCACGCTGTACTGGAAAGAACTACACGGTTTCGATCCATTCGAACTTATTGGCTGGCGAATTACGTCATCGGTGCTGGTGCTAGTTGTTGTGATGCTCGCCACGGGTCGTTTGGTGCCACTGTTGCGCTCGCTCCGTAACCCAAACCTGTTGATGCGCATTGCTCTTGCAAGCGTGCTGCTCACCATTAACTGGGCAACCTATGTGTGGGCAGTGGTGAACGACCATGTCATTGAAACCGCGCTGGGTTACTTCATTGCTCCAATACTCACCATCGTCGTTGGTGTATTCGTCCTGCACGAAAAACTTCGACTCATTCAACGTGTTGCGGTGTCTTTTGCTGTGGGCGGAATCGTTGTGCTCACCGTTGCGTACGGTCGTGTGCCGTGGATTGCGCTCATCATTGCAACGTCGTGGACTTTCTATGCCTATCTGAAAAAGAAAGTGCCGCTGCAGCCACTCGAGAGTTTGACTGCCGAGGTCATCGTGCTTGCAATTCCAGCATTCATCTTTTTATGCACAACGTGGAACAGGGCTGACAGCGTGCACAACACCGCCACTTCTGTGGAATGGATATTCGTTGCATTCACCGGTGTGATCACAGCAGTTCCATTGCTCATGTTTGCTGGTGCGTCTCAGCGCACACCACTTACCATTCTTGGCCCAATGCAATACATCGTGCCCACCATGAATTTCCTCATTGGTTGGCTGATGTTTGACGAGGCACTTACCTCATCAAAAGTTGCAGGCTTTTCGTTAATTTGGGTGTGCCTTGCCCTGGTGCTGACAGATTTGTTCAGGACACAGCGGCAGCAACAAAACGCTTCAAACCATCAATAACCGCGTCTTCACGCTCTCTGTCATTAATGACGTAAGCAAACCTTGCTAAACCCGAAATCATCACATCAAACAAGTCTTGCAATGTTCGTGCAGTCATTTCAGACCCAACTTCTCCGCGAGCAACTGCACCTTCGCACAACTCCTGAAAAAACACTGCCCAGTCTTTGCGCAGCGGACGAATGGCATCTGAAAGTTCTGGGTGGCGACGTGCTTCGGCAGATACACCAACAACAAATCCAATGAGCGACGCATCGTTCTTACTTACTTCTGTCAGCGCATCGATAATTGCTGAAAATTTGTCAACCAATGAATCGCATGGTGCTGCTGCTGCAACAACTGCTTCGGTGACCATGTTTTGCACTTGCTCAAATGCAGCTACATACATGTCGAGCTTTGAGGGAAAGTAGTGATAAATAGCGCCAGTCGTAATGCCGGCTGCAGCGGCAATGGTGCGATTTGTTGTTGCGTCGTAGCCAATGGTGGCAAATGATGCGCGTGCTTCATGAATGAGGCGCTCGCGTGTTTCACCAGCATCAGACGAGCACGGACGGCCCAGCTTTTTTGTTGGCGAAAGAAGCTTCATAAAATCAGGCTAATTCGGGGTGCACTAATTAAGCGAAGCGGCGGAGCAAGTTCGCCAGTTCCACTGGCCGATCGCCCTGCACGCTATGTCCAGCTCCGTCAACCACAACTACCTCGGCTTGCGGACAACGTTTCTGCAGTTCTGCGATGTCATCGTCGTCCACCACTGGCGACACTCCTCCACGAACCATCAGCAACGGCTTGTTCCACGACGAGATCATGTCCCACATTGGAGAACGTGGTGCTTCGTGGCCAGGAGCAGAACCAGCGGTTTCAGTTTGCCCGCGACGGTCGTAACGCCATTGCCACGAACCATCTTCAATTTGCTTGGCATTGTGCAAAATTCCTCGACGCAAACTTGCTTCGCTGCGCGTTGGATTGTGTTCTTTGGTTCGCGCAAACAGCTCGTCGAAACTGGCAAAACTTTGCGGACCATTAATGAAGTCGAGCACTGCCTTTGCCTTCTTGCTCGTTACTCCCGGAGTGATATCGACCAGCACAAGATGTGGAACGAGTTCCGGACGGACATTTGCCAGTGCGAGACAGGTCAACCCACCAAGACTCATTCCAACAATGGCTTCAATGTGTTGAGCGTGTGCATCTATAACTTGCGCAATGTCTTGGGCCATTCCTTGCGGGCTATACGTTGCGTCGTCTCTCCAGGACGAATGACCGTGCCCAGGCAAATCGACTGCAAGCAATGGAATATTGAGCGCCAATGCAACGGTGTCCCACGTGTGCGCATTTTGCCCACTGCCGTGTACCAACACCAAACGCGGTTCACCCGTTCCCCACTTCAGTGCACTCAGTACGCGACCATCGCTCAACGTGGTGTTCACACGAACAACCGTTGGCATTGGCGACACGGTCAATGCATATTCAGCAATGTTCTCACTAAACAGTGAAAACTCGTCGTAGGGAATGCGATCCATCTTCTGAACCTTATTCCACGTAACTACGGAACGACAGTGGTCGAAGCGCCAGGTTTTGGCGCGATTGTTGACGAGGTAGTTGTGGTGTAGTTCGGGTCTGGTTTATCAAATGGTGGAACCGGTGATCCGTATTCTTCAGGCTCCTTTATGCCATCAAATACATACACTCGATCGCCATAGGCAACGAGTGCCGGGAAGTAGCGAGCAACTGACATTGGAATACGCACGCAACCATGCGATGCCGGTTTTAACGGAACAAGAATCGCTCCGTGAATAGCAATGTTGTAATTGAAATACACGGGGTTGTACATACTTCCCAATTTTGATTCGCGCATTCCCGTATGTCGGTTGTAGAAATAGAAAATTCCTGGTGGAGTAATTGCCTCACCACAAATTCCCTCTTTAATTTGCTGCGCGGTGTTATTGCCATCCTGACCTGGGTCAATGGTTACTTCTTCACACCATTTTTCATTTGAACCTGACGAAATATGAGTAATTAACTGAGGTTCGCTGCCCTTAAACACCACCAGAACTTGCTCTGGCAAATAGACCTCCACGTGACTTGGCGAATCTGCCTGACGCCGAGGAACTACTGGAGCTGCGGTTTCCATAATTGCCCACGTGGATGGGGTGACTTCATCCGTTGCGCGCTCGCGCGGCGTTTGCATGATCAATTTCTGAAATGCCCACACTGCCTGCACCGTGTTTTGGCCATACACACCATCTTGCGGGCCTGGATCAAAATGCATCGCCGCTAGACGTTGTTGCAAACGCAGCACATCGTCGCCTTTCATGCCTGGCTTAATTGTGCGTGTTAGCGGAACTGTGACTACTGGAATCGTTGACTGTTCCACTGTGGAATCTGAACTTCCCGATGCTCCACCATTGTTTCTGTCGTTCGCAAACATGCCGATGGCCACCACGGTGATGAGCACCGCAAAAGCAGCAAGTGCAGGTCTCCAGCGCTCATACGTGCTGTGCACGGGATGAATGTCCTCGCCTACGAAATCTTCGTCGTATTCGAAGTCCTGGTCGTAAAAGTTATCGAAGTCGTCGCTCATGACTTTTTCGGCGCAAGTGCATTAAGTTTTGCCCGCAACGACCACGCTTCTTTCAAAATTTTCATGATGACCGATGGAGAGCTCAGGGTTGAGACACCACGTGTGCGTGGGAAGTAGTCAACACCAAACTGAACAACACTCATTCCAAGTTTGCGCGCACTCACCATCAGTTCGGCGTCGATGAACGAACCTTCGCTTGTCAATTCGATGGTGTCCAGCACATTTCGGCGAACCAATTTAAATGCAAAGTTCACATCGCGGAAACGACAGCCGAACAACCCGCGCACCATGAGGTTGTACAAGAACGAATACACCACTCGTACATAGCCTTCGTCGGTTCGGTCAAATCGGTATGCGGCAACAATGTCTGCTTCGTACTGATGCATGAGTCGTAGTGCTTTATGTACTTCACGGAAGTCAAACGGTAAGTCGGCATCGGTGTACAACACCACGTCACCTGTAGCGGCGGTAAACCCAGACTTGATTGATCCGCCAAGTTTGCGATTAACGGGATGATGCACCACTTTGATTCGCGGGTTTGCAGCTGCAGCGGCATCTGCTAGTTGTGGCGTTGCATCGGTTGATGCATCGTTCACGATGATCATCTCGTAGTCCTGCACTGTGCCTTCGGCAATCAGCTCATCGCCAAGTTCAATCGCGGCATTCAGTGCGCGTTGAAGATATTCCTCTTCGTTCCACATGGGGAAAAACACCGAAAAACGAGTGAAAGATGGTCGGGACATGCGCCATCAGGCTAACTGGAGTGCTTTGGGTTGTACTGTTCAGGAGGTGAAGTCCCCCTGGAAGCTCGTCGGTGTTTCGTCATGGTTGCTGGTTACGGCAGCCCTCACATGCGCCGCTATTGCGAGTAGGTCAGTTGGAAAATCCACCTGGTGGCTTGGTCCAGAATCCAACCCCACATTCCCGCTCCTGTGGGCTCTGCCATTCTTCATGCCGGTTATCAGCATTGTCGCCATCATTCGACTACCACGCATTGCTGGCTACGTCGGAATTGGCTGTTCGCTCGTGCTTGCTGGCGTTGCAATAGGTGACATCATCGGCACTCCTGGAATCGCAATCATCGAAGGAATTGTCGCAGTATCCGCGCTCTTCATCTCCGTAGCATTGTTTGCAGGACGTTCACGTAACTAAAGCGGTCGCCTTCAGCGCAGCAAATTCAGTACCGTGTTTGTATGCCTGATTCAAGCGCCGCTGCCTCTAACGCCAAAGTTTTATCGTCGTTGCCAATTGGCGAGCGCGTAGGCATTGCTTTCTCAGGCGGTCTTGACACGTCAGCAGCAGTTGCGTGGATGCGCGAAAAGGGTGCGCTCCCTTATGCATACACCGCGAACCTTGGGCAGCCCGACGAACCCGACCTAGACGGAGTTCCTGTTCGCGCCAAAGAGTACGGAGCTGAAGGCGCCAAACTTGTTGACTGTCGAACCGAGTTAGTTCATGAAGGCCTCGTGGCTTTGCAATGCGGTGCGTTTCATATCACCACTGCTGGCAAAACGTATTTCAATACCACTCCACTTGGACGCGCAGTAACGGGAACCATGTTGGTGCGCGCCATGAAAGAAGACGGCGTTGATATTTGGGGCGATGGAAGCACATATAAGGGCAACGACATTGAGCGCTTCTATCGCTATGGACTTCTCGCTAATCCAAAACTTCGTATTTACAAACCTTGGCTGGATGCCGACTTTGTTCGCGAATTGGGTGGACGTGCAGAAATGAGCGCGTTCCTCGCTGCAAAGAAACTTCCTTACCGCGATTCCGCCGAGAAGGCGTACTCAACAGATGCAAACATTTGGGGAGCAACGCACGAAGCGAAGCAACTTGAAGAGTTAAACACCAGCATGCACATCGTGAAACCAATCATGGGTGTTGCTCATTACGACCCTTCGGTTTCTATTGCAACAGAAGATGTAGTTGTGTCATTTAAAGAAGGCTGGCCCGTAGCGCTGAATGGCAAAACATTCGCTTCACAAACCGAATTGGTAAACGAAGCAAATGTCATTGGTGGTCGACACGGACTTGGCATGAGCGATCAAATTGAAAACCGCATCATCGAAGCCAAGAGCCGCGGTATTTACGAGTCACCAGGACTCGCTCTCTTCCACATTGCGTACGAGCGATTGCTCACCGCAATACACAACGAAAACACGCTGGAGAATTACCGCCAAATGGGTCGCAGGCTTGGCCGCTTGCTGTACGAAGGCCGCTGGTTTGACCCACAGTCGCTCATGCTTCGCGAGCCGCTCATGCGCTGGGTTGGATCACTCGTTACCGGTGACGTCACTATTCAGCTTCGCCGCGGTGATGACTACAGCATTTTGAACACCACTGGCCCGCACCTGACATACGCGCCAGAACGTCTGAGCATGGAGCGCGTCGAAGACGCTGCATTCGGACCACTTGACCGCATCGGTCAACTCACGATGCGCAATCTAGACATTCAAGACACGCGAGCAAAAATAGATGAATACCGCAGTGCAGGAACGTTGGGCGCTGGCCGATTGCTCGAACTTGAATAGTTGGCGTTAGCCGGTAACTAATTCGCGCACAATTGCAGCAACGAGTGCTGCACGCTCGCCCATTTTTGACACCTTGATGTATTCGGTGTCTGCATGCGCTCCACCACCACAGGCACCAAGGCCGTCAAGAGTTGGTACGCCGATTGCGGCGGTGAAGTTTCCGTCTGATCCGCCGCCCACTGCAATGCCCTGCAAGTCATGAATACCCACTTCAGGGGCAACGCGCTTTGCAATTTCGTACAGAGCAGTTGCTGCCGATTCATGCATGGGCGGACGATTGATTGATCCGCTTACCGACAATGTTGCACCAGGAACTGTCGGCTTCAATGCGGAGAAAGCTTGTTCAACGCGTTGCTTTTCGGCAGGAAGATTTACACGGGTGTCGACTGTGATTCGAGCACTTGCAGGCACCACATTCTCCGTCGTTCCAGCAGTTGCAACTGTTGGCGTAACCGTGGTGCCAACTTCTGGATTTGCAATTGCAGCAATGGCCTGCACCTGTGCGGCAAGTTCCATTAGTGCATTAATTCCCTTTTCTGGCTCCAAGCCCGCATGGCTTGCACGACCAACGATGTCGACGGTGAATGTGCCCACACCTTTGCGCGCAATCTTCAACGCATCGTCGTTGCCGCTTGGCTCAAGCACCAAAACATTCCCTGTTGCCAACGCACGAGCCTCAATGAGTTCGCGTGATGTATATGAGCCAATTTCTTCATCTGAAGAGATCAAAATTTCAACTTGCTCGCACTCGCGAATTTCACTCAAGCCGTAAATGGCCTGAACAATTCCAGCTTTCATGTCAAAAATTCCTGGACCGCGAGCAATGTCGCCTTCAACGCTGAAACCGCGATTCGCAACTGTGCCTTTGGGGAAAACAGTGTCGTGATGACCAACGAACAACACCTTGGCGTTGTCGCCGCCCTTCCAATGCACGTGTGGACCTTTTGCGCCAGGAATAATTTCTGGTGCTTTACCCAACACTTGCGTCATGACGCCAGCAAGAAACTCGGCACTGCGTTGCAAATCGTTTAGTTCATTCGATGGTGACTCCAGATCAACGAACTGTTGCACGTGAGCAAGCATTTGCGCAGTGCGAGCATCGAGCGCAGAGCGCAACTGGGCATTCGTCGGCGACCCTGTTGGCAATGGCATCCCTCTAGTCTGCCCGAGAATCCGTGTCGACACAGGGCTAGTTTGATCTCATGCTCCATGCGATGTTCCACTTAGATCCATCAGTTCTAGAAAAAATCCTCCGACCACTTGCCGTCTACGCCTTTTTGCTCATTGCAATTCGCCTTGGCGGCCAGCGTGAAATTGGCCAAAACAATGCCCTGCAGTTTGTACTACTCCTTTCGGTTGCCAACGCCGTTCAAAACGGCATTATCGGTGTAGACAATTCACTTACGGGAGCAGCAATTGGAGCGATCACCTTGTTTATGGTGCATGGACTTGTTGAACTCGTTGCCAGCAGGAACAGCCGCATCCATCGTGTTGTTTATGGACGGCCTGTGGAACTTGTAGTCGGAGGCAAAGTTCAAGTGCGTTCTATGAGACATCAACGACTTAGTACTGAAGACTTACTTGATGCCGCTGCGGCACAAGGTGCAAAATCCATTGCAGAGATAGACCGAGCATTTCTCAACTCAAAAGGCGAGATCGTGGTCGTCGTAAATGGAGAGACTGAACTCGCTACACAAATTGCACTACTGACATCTCAAGTGCAGGCTCTCATTACAAAGACTAATACTCCTCAGTCCTAAATTCACTTGTGCCCGGGATGAGACTCGAACTCATACGGCTATTTCTAGCCAGGGGGGTTTAAGCCCCCCGCGTCTACCATTCCGCCACCTGGGCTTGGGTGTGTAGGTTAGGCGCGATTCAGTGCAGTTGTGCTTTCTTAGTTTCCAAGTATCTGATTAACCATGTCAATCAGGCTTGGTTCGAGCAACCGAACTCCAACCATGGACAAGTGATTGTTATCGAGGTATAGCACCTTTCCGTCTTGTTCTAATGGACAATCGGTTGAGTTACACAACACCGCAAACGGATCATAGAAATATGCCCCCTCGCCAGCATCGTCTTTCCAATTCTG
>JALQUZ010000051.1 GCA_023263695.1 Ilumatobacteraceae bacterium | reverse complement strand
CGCACACCAAGTGGAAAAGTTGAACTTGCACCGGAACCATTGCTTGCCGACTTGCCACGTCTTGCAAAGTCGATGAACGATATCAACGATGAACAGTTAGTACTTATTGGTCGTCGTCACTTGCGATCAAACAACTCGTGGATGCATAACATTGAAGTATTGGTAAAAGGAAAAGAGCGTTGTACTTTGCAGATGCATCCGAATGATGCACGGCGTATTGGTGTGCAAGAGGGAAGTGTTGCGCGTATTGCCAGCAGAGTTGGATCAGTAAATGCAGTTGTTGAATTAACGAGCGATATTCGCGAACGCGTTGTCAGTCTTCCGCACGGATGGGGGCATGACATGAGTGGTACACGATTAAATGTTGCAGCGAAACGTGCGGGTGTGAACTCGAACGTGCTCACCGATGAGAACGAAATGGATCCACTTTCGGGAAATTCGGTGATGAATGGCATTCCGGTCACCATTACGCCCGTTGGCTGACCGTTATCAACAGGCAGTGGCTTGGTTGTCCACCGATAAAACCCACAATCCACAAGGGTTTCCCCAGTAAATTTTTTTAATTCACAGGGTTATCCACTTCCTTCACACAGGGGTGAACCCGTATCCTTCCGACCAACGCTGCACTGAGACGTTTCGAGGTCATTTATGACTTTTTTATGTCAATTTGCGCGGATGTCTCGGCCCCTTATTTCGTAAGGGTTTTAAGGTGGTCGCAGAACACGAGGATGATTGACAAGGGGTAATTACAATGCTGTAATCATTCCCTACCAGTTGTGGGCGGATCTGCAAAGGGGACAGTTTCACCACAACATGTTGTGGTCTTGAAAAAGACCACGGCGAGTGGATGGCCTGACCCCCTTGGAAATCCCTCCAGAGCTAGTGGATTCAAGGTTTTAAGCGGTTTTATACATTCGAAAAAATACGGAAGGCAAAGCACTATGTCACTCGCACCAGAGCGTCTCACCATCGGCATCGGCCGCAAATTCACCTCACCTGGTGTGCACCCATACGACCAAGTGGTCTGGGAAAAGCGCGATGCGCGCATTAACAACTGGAAAGACGGAACCATTGCGTTTGAGCAACTCGGCGTCGAGTTCCCCGTTGGCTGGTCATTGAATGCAACCAACATCGTTACGCAGAAGTATTTCCGCGGAACACCAGGAACACCAGAACGCGAACACTCCTTGCGTCAGGTCATCGACCGCGTGGCCAACACCATTTCCGATTGGGGCATTGAAGGCGGCTACTTCGCCGACACCGACGAGGCAGAAGCATTCCGCGACGAACTGAAGTTCATCTTGGTTACTCAGCGCGCAGCATTCAACTCGCCAGTGTGGTTCAACATTGGTGTGCCGGGTGTTCCACAACAGGCAAGCGCTTGCTTCATCCTTGCAACCGAAGACACCATGGACGGCATCTTGAATTGGTACCGCGAAGAAGGAATCATCTTCAAGGGTGGTTCGGGTGCAGGTATCAACTTGTCGAATATTCGTTCAAGTGCAGAACACTTGAAGGGCGGCGGAACCGCATCGGGCCCTGTCAGCTTTATGCGCGGTGCAGACTCATCAGCAGGAACCATTAAGTCGGGCGGCAAAACACGTCGCGCAGCAAAGATGGTTGTGCTCAACGTCGATCACCCAGACGTCGAAGAATTCATCTGGTGCAAGACCCGTGAAGAGCAGAAGGCTCGTGCATTGCGCGACGCTGGCTTCGACATGGACCTCGACGGAAAAGATTCATTCTCCGTTCAGTACCAGAACGCAAACAACTCAGTTCGCGTAAGCGATGAGTTCATGTACGCAGTAAAAGAAGACCGCGACTGGACATTCCGTGCAGTAAAAGATGGCTCACCAGTTCGCAGCGTTCGTGCGCGCGACTTGTGGCGCCAAATTGCCACCGCTTCGTGGGAATGTGCAGACCCTGGTTTGCAGTTTGACACCACCATCAACAAGTGGCACACCGCGCATGCAGCAGGTCGTATTAACGGCTCGAACCCATGCTCCGAATACATGCACATCGACAACTCGGCATGCAACCTTGCATCTATCAACTTGATGAAGTTCTTGAGCGACGACGACATCTTCGACGTAGACGCATATCGTCACACCATCGAAGTCATGTTCACCGCGCAAGAAATTCTTGTTGGTAACGCCGACTACCCAACGGAGAAAATCGGCGAAAACAGCCGTTTGTTCCGTCAGCTTGGTCTTGGTTACGCAAACATCGGCGCGTTGCTCATGGCACTTGGTATGCCATACGACTCCGATGGCGGCCGCGCGTGGGCGGGTGCTCTTACCTCAATGATGACGGGCCATGCGTACGCAACCAGCGCACGCATCGCCAGCCGCATGGGACCATTCGCAGGCTTTGCAGCCAACGAGCGTTACATGCTCAACGTGTTGCGTATGCACCGCGATGCAAACGCTGAAATCAACAACATCGATGTTGTGCAGCGCGACTTAGTAGAAGCAGCAACTCGTGCATGGGATAACGCAGTACGCGACGGTGAAGAGTACGGCGTGCGTAACAGCCAGGCAACGGTGCTTGCACCAACCGGCACCATCGGCCTCATGATGGACTGCGATACCACCGGCATTGAACCAGACCTTGGTTTGGTGAAGTTCAAGAAGCTCGTTGGTGGTGGCAACATGTCCATCGTCAACCAGACAGTGCCACGTGCATTGAAGAACTTGGGTTACGAAGGACCAGTTGTTGATCGCATCGTTGCATACATCGACACCAACAAGACCATCGTTGGTTCACCAGACTTGAAGGCAGAACACTTGCCAGTGTTCGCCTGCTCAATGGGTGACAACACCATTCACTACGAAGGTCACGTGCGCATGATGGCTGCAGCTCAGCCGTTCCTGTCGGGTGCAATTTCCAAGACGGTCAACATGCCAGAAGAAGCAACCATCGAAGACATCGAAGCTCTACACATGATGTCATGGGAACTTGGCATTAAGGCTGTTGCTATCTACCGCGACAACTGCAAAGTTGGTCAACCACTTTCCACCGCCAAGAAAGACGGCGAAAAGGGAACCGCAGATGAACACGCAGCAGCAACGCAAGTTGTTGAGCGTGTAGTCGAGAAGATTGTCAACCAGCCAGTACGTCAGAAGTTGCCACGCTCACGTCGCGGACGCACTTTCGAATTCCGCGTTGCTGACTGCAAGGGCTTTGCAACGATTGGTGAATACGAAGACGGTCGCCCAGGCGAAGTGTTCCTCACCGTGTCGAAGCAGGGTTCAACACTTGCAGGCATCATGGACAGCTTTGCAAAGAGCGTGTCGTATGGCCTTCAGTACGGAGTGCCATTGCGCGCATTCGTTGAAGCGTTCATCAACACCCGCTTCGAGCCAGCCGGCATGACCGATGACTCCGACATTCGCATGGCGTCATCCATCATTGACTACCTCTTCCGTCGTTTGGCAGTTGAGTACCTATCGACCGACGAGCGTGCAGAACTTGGTATCTACACCCGCGAAGAGCGCATGCAGCCAACACTGCCAGGCGTTGAAGAGTCGGTAACCAACACGGCACAAGGCGTAGACGTCATCAGTGATCCAAAGACCATCCCATCGGTGCAAGAACTCGTTGCCCAAATGGATGCGTCGTCACATGCAGCAGCAACTCCAGCAAAGACTGGCGCTATCTGCTCATCATGTGGCTCAGCCAACATGCAGCGCGCCGGTGCGTGCTACGTATGTGGCGATTGCGGATCTTCGAGCGGCTGCTCCTGATCTAGCGCTGCGAAGCACCAGTAAACGGAACTTCACATATCGTTGCCCGGCGCTCTGCGTCTGGAGCAACGAGTGTGAGTTCTGTTCCTAACGGTGCATATTCCAGCTCAACCATGCCAAGTGCAACGTTGTACTCCAGGCGTGGTGACCACGTAATGGACGTGATCTGACCAACCTTTTTGCCGTTCGCCATTACTGGCCACGGGTCGCGTTGACCAGGAACACGGTCGCCACCAACATTGAATCCAACAATGCGCTGAGGCAAACCTCGTGCGCGTTGCTTGCGCAGTGCATCAATACCAATGGCGTCAATGTCGCTGTCGAGTGAGCAGTACTTTTCAAGTCCTGCTTCAAGCGCGGTGTGTTCACGAGTGATGTCGGTTCCATAAGTCATGAGTCCAGCTTCAATGCGCTCAATCAAGTTTGGGCAACCAGGACCAATGTCGTACTTCGCACCAGTCTCACAAATGGCGTCGTATAGCAAGCCACCAATCTCCCAATCATCAACCAAAATTTCGAAGCCACCTTGTGCGCTCCAGCCACTGCGCGAAACGCGAAGCGGGTGACCGCGGAAGTTCAGCGTTTCGAATCGAAAGAACTTAATTGCACGAACTGCTTCACCAAATACTTCGGCAACAACATCTTCTGCTTGCGGACCTTGAACAGCAAGTGGGTTGATATCAATTTCGCTCACTTCAACGTCGAGGCCAAGACCAAGCGCTAAACCGCCTGCCCAAAACGCAACGTCGGAATCCGATATTGAAAACCAGTAGCAATCTTGCGCAATACGAAACACCACAGGGTCGTTCAGTAACTTGCCGTTGTGATCGCACAGAGGAACAAGTCCGCCGCGGCCAACGTCGTACTTGCGAATGTCGCGAACGGTCATCATTTGTGCGAGCTTCGCAGCGTCTGGGCCTTTCAATTGCACTTGGCGTTCGCAAGCGACATCCCAAATTTGAACTGATTTCCGTAAGTGCCAGTAGTCCTCTTCGAGTCCGCGGAAACGTGAAGGCAGGAGCATGTGGTTGTACACGGTGTATGCCTGAACAGGAAACTGTTCAATGCGCGAGGTGTAGGGCGTATTGCGCACGCGGCGCGAAAGTGCAAGAAGTGGAGCGTTCACGGACCAACCCACTTAATGTCACAGATTTCGGCGCTTCTGCCTTCGAAATTCCACACACGACCAAATGCGCGAACGCGACCCATGCTGGCTTGGGCAACGGCAACTTCTGGACCCATCCAATACTGCGTATTCACGATCATGACGGGCTCGTTATTGCGCTGGCCGGTAATTGGAGCAACAGCACCTTGAATGAACTTGCCTGCACTGAACTTGCGTGTTTCGCCTTCGCGAACAAACGTAATTGGTGCACGTTCAGCACCCAGGTACTTGCCAACCAGCAACTTGAACAGGCCGGTGGTGCCACGGCTTGCGCCAGAGAAAATGCTTTCAAGTGCAGCGAATTGTTCATCGGTTGCGCGCTCGTCAATCCACAACGCAAGAGTCCAATTACCGCGCTCCATCTTTCCTGGAATGTCGAGCAACATGGCAACGTTCAAACCTGAAAGATCAAGATCGCCAAATGATCCTTTGTCAATACGCACACCCGACCACGCCTGGCAATAGCCCTCTGTTGGAGGGTGCTGGCCAAGAGAAACAACGCACGGACAAAACACCGTGCAGTTGCAGTTCAGAATGAGTTCGCCTTCTAATGACCAAGCGGCTATTCCGCTGTCTTTGGTTTTTGTTGCTGTGCTCATGTATTGCCTTTCAGTGTGAGTTATGGAGAGAAATCGCTTCGGGTGTGAAGAACAACAGTGCGGCCCAAACTAAAAGCGCAATGCCAATTGGCGCGGTAATTTTTGCGCCGTACTTCGGCAGCTTTTCCACCACCATGATTGCGGTAACCAGTGCCATGAAACCCCAATGCGAGGCAGTGCCAACAAATGCCAACAGCATGAGTGCCCAACAGCAGCCAATGCATACCACGCCATGGCGAACGCCCATCTTGAAGCCGCCAGATTTACCTGAACGCCAGTGAGCCATAAAAAATGTCATTGGACGCAAGCACATGTCGCGACACATGTTTTTGATCGGTGTGAATTGATATACGCCTGCGAGTGCAAGAACGCCAGCAGTAAGTGAACGTGAGGCGAGTGTGCCGTGATCGAAAAGCAACTCGGTATGACTGAGTGCAATTTGCAGCCCGCCACCAACAAGGGCAAATGTCGACCACATGAAGATGTAGCCAGCAACGAACATCCACCAGGTGTCTGGTGAAGCATTGCCAAGAATTTCGCGAAGCGAATTAAGCATAGGAATGGTGGTGGGGGTCATCATGGCTGCGGTCATGGCAAACCATGCGGCAACAATGGCGAGTGAATTGCGCTGATCAGAAATGGATTGATGGAGGCCAACGTCGAGTGCCCAAGTAGCGCCAACAAACACGCCAAAAAAAGGCCATGGCGATATCAGGCGCGGTTCAGCCTGATTTTGCAGCGATTCGCTGGCGATCCCCATGCGTGAATACTATAGTTATCACCAGTTATGAAGCAACAACGGCCTTCGATCAACCGCCAATTTGAGTTCGACCCCATCGGGTTCGCTCAGTGGTTGTTTAACGAACGCAAACTTCGTGGTTGGTCTACGCGCGAACTGTCGCAGCGCGCAGGAATTTCACAGCCTTACGTAGTTGCGCTCGAGCGTGCGCGTGCTGGGGAAGAGCGACGCGGACCAACACCAACGGTCGACGTGGTTGCAGCGCTTGCGCATGCGTTAGACAAAAACCTGCTCGACATGTTTGTGTACTCAATACGTCCGGTTTCGCAACACGTGTTGCTGGTAACTCAGGGTAGTGCAACACCACCTCTTGATATTTTGCGCGCAGAGTCTGGCGAAACGGTAGACAACTGGGTGCACCCAATTACCTTGCACCGAGAAAAGTCGGCAACGTATGACCAAAAGAAGATTTCTAAGCAATTGAATACGGAAATTGTCGCAATGAAAGAACACATTGATGGCAAGAACGTTGGCCTGGTGTTTACCGAAACATCAAACGTGATGCAGTACGTGTCAAACCCGCAAGCGGTGATTGATTTTGAGCACAAGTGGGCAAATGTTGTGTCGGAAGCTGTGAAAAGCGTTGGTGGGCACGCGGCATGGAACGTGTGCGTGTATACCGCTGCATCAATGAATGCATTGCCAGGTGGCGCAGCGTCTGCGCAAGTGTTGTTTGATACTCATAGCGAAGTGTGGTTCGCATCGGGCGATGACGTAGCAATTGGCGAAAACGCCAAACAGAAAATTTTGCAATTAGTGGCATAAGGGAGAACACCATGACAGATGTACGCGCGATGTTGGTTGGAAAAGTGAACGATGTGTGGACGCGCCGTGTAGAAACCATTTCATCTGATGTTCTCGGCGAAGGTGAAGTGCTCATTGCCGTTGAGTACTCGTGCATCAATTACAAAGACGGTCTTTCCACCACAGAAAAAGGAAAAGTGGCGCGTATTGATCCACTGATTCCAGGAGTTGACCTTGCAGGAACTGTTGTTGAGTCGAGTGATGCATCAATTGCTGTTGGCTCGAAAGTCATTGCACATGGAAACGACATAGGTGTTGCACATAACGGTGGATTTGCCACTATGGCGCGAGTTCCTGGCAAGTGGGTTATTCCAATGCCTGCAGGTCTCACCACCAAAACCGCAATGATGATGGGCACTGCCGGATTCACCGCAGCGATGTCGGTAGATGCTCTTGAGCGCTCGGGATTAAAGACGGACACTGGCCCAGTGCTCGTTACCGGCGCAACCGGTGGCGTTGGATCATATGCAGTAGGCATGTTGGCCGCACGTGGTTACGAAGTAGTTGCCAGCACAGGCAAGGCAAGTGAAGGCGAGTGGCTGAAGTCAATTGGCGCCTCAGAGATTATTGATCGCAGCGAAACCTCAGCTGAGCAAACTAAACCGCTTGAAAAAGAGCGTTGGGCTGGGGCAGTGGACTGCGTTGGCGGCAACACGCTTGCTTATGTATTGCGCACTCTGAAATATGGTGCGTCCGTTGCTGCAAGCGGACTAACCGGTGGCGCAAACCTGCCAACTACCGTTCTTCCGTTCATTTTGCGTGGAGTGAACTTGCTCGGTATCGACAGCGTGAGTGGGTCTATGGATGATCGCAAAATGATGTGGACTCGCATTGCTACCGACTTGAAGCCAACTTGGCTCGACACGCAAGAGTCAATTGTCGTTGGCCTCGACGCTGTTGAGCCTTACCTTGACGCAATTCTGCAAGGCAAGGTGAAGAGCCGCGTACTCGTCGACCCGCGAATCTAATTGCGAAGTTGCTCAGCCAGCGTCTGGCGTCAGACCAGCAGCAATAATTCCAGCAATGGCTGCGGCTTCATCGTTGTCGCTGGTGTCGCCACTAATGCCAACCGCACCAATGGTTGCTCCACTTGCATCCTTTACTAACACGCCCCCCGGTACAGGAATAAGTGAGCCACCAATTGCTGCGGTTGCAGCATTGATGAAGTAGGCCTGGGACTCTGCGCGTGCCATGAGTGCACGAGATCCCATGCCAAGGGCAAGTGCACCATTTGCTTTTCCAAACGCAATTTCAAAACGCTTGTTTGATGACCCATCTTGCTTTTCGAAGGCAACGACGTTAGCGCCTTTATCAAGAACTACAACTGAAAGTGGTTTGAAGTTGTTTTTTGAAGCTTCGTCCTGTGCGCCGGAAATAATGGTTTTGGCAATGGCAAGTGTGATCATGATGATGCTTTCTGTTGTGCTTTACGTTGAATACGACGTGAGTGAAGAATGGGCTCGGTGTAACCCGAAGGTTGTTCGCAACCCATGGTGATGAGGTCTCGAGCTGACTGGAACGCGATGGAGTCAAAGTTTGGAGCGAGTGGTGTGTACGTCGCATCACCAGCGTTTTGTTCGTCAACAAACACGGCCATGCGTTGTAGCGAAGCTTCCACTTGATCGCGTGTAATGACGCCGTGGCGTATCCAGTTAGCAAGTTGTTGCGAAGAGATTCGACACGTTGCTCGGTCTTCCATAAGGCCAACGTTGTTGATGTCGGGAACTTTGGAGCAGCCAATGCCTTGGTCGATCCAGCGCACGACATAACCAAGAATGCTTTGCGCGTTGTTGTCGATTTCGCGTTCAATTTCTGCTTGCGTCCATTCGGCTGGGTTGCCTAGTGGAATGGTGAGCACTTGTTGCAACGTTGCTTCGCTG
>JALQUZ010000050.1 GCA_023263695.1 Ilumatobacteraceae bacterium | reverse complement strand
CTCCCATGATGTATCCAGTGTCGGCGGTGTTTCCGTCAATTTGGCTGGTGTTGAAGTTGTCAGGCAAATTGTTAATTGCCCAAACAAACGTTCCACCTTTCTTCAACTTTGCAACAGGTTGTTCGTTGACGTCTGGTCCATTGCCGTCTCCCTTTGCCGCACTTGCAGGAACTGAAGCGCTGAGCACGGGAAGCATGGCAATAGCAGCGACAACCGCGAACCTGCGGATTGACTGCTTTTTCATGTGTTCTCCTTGGTCAGATCGAGACATTAAAGCCTCGGATTTACTTGTTTACCTGATGTTCACCATATACTTTTCCCGACTAAACCAAAACAAGCGTGAGCCAAATGCACCAGGGATAACTTGCTCAACTACATCTACAAGCGTTTTTTGAACTTCCTTTTGTTGGTCGTTCTGGCCTCAACTATGGGCTATTTCCTTGCTGCGATTGCCCTAAATCCGCGCTCCAACTACGAGGGCCGCAATCCGCCGTTGCCAGCATCGACGGTAGAAAAAAAGCTTTCCGACCTCAATATGAATGACAAAACACCAGTTGTTGAAAGGTATTTCACCTGGGTCGGTGGGGTAGTGAAGGGCGACTTGGGGACCACTCTGAATGAGAAGAGTGTGAACAGCGAAATAAGTCGAAGAATTTGGGTGAGCTTGCGACTTTTGCTCATTGGATCAATTATCGGTTCGGTACTTGGAGTGGTCACCGGTGTAGTGAGCGCAGTTCGACAGTACAAACCTTTCGATCGATATTTCAGTATCGCTTCCTATATCTTTTTATCTGCTCCGGTTTTTCTTATTGCTTTGTTGCTCAAATTCGGCGCAATAAATTTGAATGACAAACTTGGTCATACTTTGATTTATACCGTTGGCGAGTATTCGCCGGAATTCCAGGGAGCTGGAATTTCTTCGTTAATCAATCGAATTCAACATTTGGTTCTTCCAACCCTGTCCATTGCGCTTGGAGGAGTTGCTTTTTATTCTCGCTATCAGCGCAATGCAATGCTGGATGTATTGAGCAGCGACCACTTGCGTACTGCTCGAGCAAAAGGTCTTACGAAGCGTCAGGCTTTGTTCAAGCATGGACTGCGCGTGGCAATTCTTCCGCTGACCACATTCTTTGCCTATTCGTTTGGGTTATTAATTACTGGTGCTGCTTTCACTGAAACGATTTTCGGTTGGAATGGTATGGGTCAGTGGTTTATTACTGCAGTGCAAGCCAATGACATCAATTCGACTGCTGCCGTAATTTTATTTTCTTCCGTGCTTGTTTTGCTGTCAGGATTCCTAGCAGACGTTATTACGGCAGCACTTGATCCTCGGGTGAGACTGCGATGACTGAGCTTGCTCGTCTTTCTCGTGGTCAACTTGTCCGTCGACGGTTCCTACGCAATCGGCTAGCTGTTTTTGGACTTTGCAATTTGGTTTTCATGTTTTTCATTGCATTTATTGGACCATTTTTAAACAAGTACAAATGGGATGAGCTTGACTTTTTGAATTTGCTCAGGCCTCCGTCAAAAGAGCATTGGTTTGGAACTACTCAAATAGGTGGAGATGTATTTGCTCTAACCATGCGAGGACTTCAAAAATCACTCATCATTGGTTTGCTCGTAGCGCTTTTTTCAACAGGAATCGCCGCAATGGTTGGAGCATTCGCTGGTTATCTTGGTGGAAAAATAGATAAAGCAATGATGTGGGTCGTTGACCTGCTGCTTGTTCTTCCAGCTTTTCTCCTAATTGCCGTGATGTCTCCGCTGTACCGAGGGAAAACATGGCTCATATTTGTTGTGTTACTTGCTGCATTTGGCTGGATGATCACGAGCCGAATTGTGCGTGGTATGGCCATGAGCTTGCGGGAACGCGATTTCATTCGAGCTGCTCGATACATGGGTGTGCCAACGCGAACGATCGTGTTTCGGCATCTCATTCCAAACGTTGCGTCAATTCTGATTATTGCCGCAACGTTGGACGTTGGCGGAACCATTTTGAGCGAAACTGGTCTCTCGTATCTCGGTTTCGGTATTCAACCACCCGATGTTTCATTGGGCAGCTTGATCGCAGATGGAACGAACTCGGCGCTTACTTACCCTTGGTTGTTCTGTTTTGCTGGCGGAGCTTTGGTGCTCACTGTGCTTTCGGTCAGTTTTATTGGTGACGGTTTGCGCGACGCATTTGACCCAGGTGCTTCCACGGGAGCAAATTCATGAGTGAAGCAATTATCCAAATCCGAAATCTTTCGGTGTCATTCCCGAGTGAATCCGGAACTGTGCAGGCGGTTCGCGATTTAAGTCTTGACATCCATCCTGGAGAAGTTTTGGGATTAGTTGGAGAGTCGGGCTCAGGAAAGTCGGTTACTTCGCTTGCAATGATCGGACTTCTACCGCCAACAGCACGTGTGAGTGGCGAGATTATGTATCAAGGAAAAAATCTTCTTTCGCTATCGGACGAAGAAATGTCTAAATTTCGCGGAAGTGATATTGCGATGGTCTTTCAAGACCCGCTCTCAGCACTCAATCCAGTTCGCTCAATCGGACATCAAATAGCAGAAGCAATTCTAATTCACAAAGATATATCCGAAGAAGCAGCGCTGAAAAGAGCAATTGAACTTCTTGACATAGTGGGCATCCCTCGACCAGACGAGCGAGTGAATTCATATCCACACGAATTTTCTGGTGGAATGCGACAGCGTGTAATGATCGCTTTGGCGATTGCCAACGAACCGAAAGTTCTTTTGGCTGACGAGCCGACAACTGCACTTGACGTTACGGTGCAGGCTCAGATTCTTGAAGTTTTGCAACGCGCTCGAGACATCACGGGCGCGGCCATTGTGTTGGTAACTCACGACTTGGGTGTTGTGGCAGGGCTTGCTGACCGTGTGGCAATTATGTATGCCGGAAAAATTGTTGAAGTTGGCGATGTGAATGGTGTGTATGCAAATCCTGCAATGCCATACACAATTGGTTTGCTGCGTTCAATCCCACGAATTGACGCTGAGTCGGGGTCGCGTCTCGCTTCAATAGCAGGAGCCCCACCTTCTCCCGTTGAACTTCCAATGGGATGTGCCTTTTCACCTCGCTGTCCTGCTGCAATTGAGGCTTGCAATAGTGGAATTCCAGAATTGCTTGATCGCGGGCAAGGAAGAATGACTGCATGTCATCGTCATTCTGAAATTCCTCAAATTCAAGCTGCTGGAAAATTGTTTGTTGAGGGTCCTGCTCATGTTGCAAATCGCGAAGCAAGTTTGGGAACAGTTCTAGAAGTTAAGGGCTTGAATAAGACTTTTCCGATGATGAAGGGATCTGTTCTGCGTCGCAGAGTTGGATCAATATTCGCGGTGGATGCTGTAGACCTAACCCTTCGTAAAGGTCGAAGCCTCGCGCTGGTCGGGGAGTCGGGTTGCGGTAAGACCACCACATTGCTTGAAATTATGAACCTCGTAGCTCCTGAAGCTGGAACAATCTCGGTGTTAGGTCGCGACGTTTCCGGTTTGTCAAAACATGATCGATTGCAACTTCGAAAGGATTTGCAGATCGTCTTCCAAGATCCTTTTGCCTCGCTAGACCCTCGACTTCCAATTGGTGACGCAATTGCAGAACCACTTCGAGCATTTAACGTTCCGCGAGACCAGCAAGACAACCGAATTTCAGAGTTGCTTTCTCTTGTTGGGCTTAATCCAGATCATGCGAGTCGTTATCCATCTGAATTTTCGGGCGGTCAGCGTCAACGCATTGCAATTGCGCGCGCCTTGGCTCTTAACCCTCAACTAGTAGTACTCGACGAACCTGTCTCCGCATTGGACGTCAGCGTCAGGGCTGGCGTGCTCAATTTGCTCGCTGAATTGCAAGAAAAGCTAGGACTCTCATATTTGTTCGTATCTCACGACCTTGCGGTCGTTCAGCATGTTGCAGACGACATTGCAGTGATGTACCTGGGCTCAATTGTTGAATCTGGTCCCGTTGTTGATGTTTTTGCCAACCCGCAACACCCGTACACCCAGGCGCTTCTTTCCGCTGTGCCAATTCCCGACCCGAAAGTAGAGCGTTCGCGAAAACGCATCGTGTTGCAGGGAGAGCTACCGAGCCCCGCGAACCCGCCGAGCGGCTGTCGCTTTCATACGCGGTGCCATGTACGGGCAACGCTTTCACCCGAACTGGCAGAGCGTTGCGCATCAGAGCGGCCGACTTCGACATTGCGTGGAAATGGTTCAGTTGCCTGTCATGCTCCACTCGCATGACCACGGGTTGGGTTGAGCAGAACAATTCGCTCTACCGCAAGTTTGAGTTTCCGACATTTCGCGAAGCCTTTGCGTTTATGACAGAAGTTGCTCGATTGGCAGAAGAGCAAGATCATCACCCTGACTGGTCAAACTCGTGGAACATTGTTGAAATCAACCTCTGCAGTCACGACAAAGGTCGCACGGTGACGTCGCGGGATCACCGACTTGCAGAATCAATTAATGCGCTTCTGAAATAGAATGCGGTATGAGCGATATTCACCCAAACGTTGTTCGAGTAACTGCCGCAGCAAAAGAACGCGGGTTAGAAATCAGTACACGCCGATTTCCTGAAGGAACGAAAACCGCGGCTGATGCTGCCGCAGCAATTGGCGTAACCGTTGGTCAAATTGTGAAGAGCTTGGTCTTTGGTGTTGATAACGAAATTGTTATGGCGTTGGTGAGTGGATCAAATCAGCTTGACGAAAAGAAACTGGCTCTTGCTGCGGGTGGTTCAAAGTGTGCACGTGTCGATGCAGATGCTGTTCGTGAAGCAACGGGCTATCCAATCGGTGGCGTCCCGCCATTTGGTCACAGCACTCAACTACGCGTGTTCGTGGACCCTGACTTATTGCAATACGACGAAGTGTGGGCTGCAGCGGGAACGTGGAACGACAACTTCGGTGCGAACCCGAACGACATCGTGCGAGTCGCTGGTGGCGTCGTCACCGACCTAAAGCGCGCCTAAGAAATTTCGGACCAGGCGCTACAGTGGCGCCATGAGCGAAGTCAGCGAACGTTGTGAAGAAGGTTGCGACTTCGAGTGGAGTTTGGTGTCATCTTCTGATATTGCTCCGCGCATCATCAAGTCGTCTGCTGCAATCGCGGACCTCATCACGGCGGGAGCGAAGCCCCACGCTCGTAAGTCGCAGAATGTGTGGTCTCCAATCGAGTACGCAGGCCATGTTCGCGACGTGCTGTTCAACCTTAGGGATCGACTTGTTGTGGCGATCAACGAAGACAATCCGCTCTGCAAGGGACTTTTCGGGACCCCGCGCATTGATTTGGGACTCTACGTGGGTGATGAGCCGGATGTTGTGGCCGAAGAGTTGAGAGTGGCTGCGTCCCTGTTCGCCAGGACGTGGGACCGAATCCCCGATGTACTTCGAGATCGGACCATGGTGTACGGCTATCCGAGACCGGCCGACCGCAGTCTTCGCTGGGTTGCAGCTCAGGCCCTGCACGAGGTCGAGCACCATTTTGTCGATGTTCGGGATGGTTTGGTTGATTCGTAAAGGGTTTCATAAACTAAATGTGGCGTGCATCCCTTTCGTCACCGACCCCCAGCGCGCCTAGGGTTCGTTCATGAATTTTGAACCATGGTCTCTAGATCGAGAGATTGTGTTGTGTCGAGTTATTGATGCATCACCTGAGGTTGTATTTGCGGCCTGGACTTCTGCTGATCAGTTTGCAACTTGGTTTGGACCAGATGGCTTCTCGACAAAAGTTCGCCAAATGGAAGTGCATCCTGGATCTTGTGCGAAGTTTGACATGTACTCTTCGGATGGAACCGTATTCACGAATCGATTTGCCTATGTGGAAGTAGTTCCAAATGAACGGTTGGTCATGGATCACGGTTCGGATCAAGACGATTCACCGGATCGATTCCGTGTCACTGTCACGTTCGACCGGCAAGATAACGGCAAGACGGTTGTGACGCTGAGGCAACTGCATCAAACTTCTGAGATGCGCAACACAGTGATTTCGTTTGGCGGTGTAGAGATGGGTCTTCAGACTTTGAGGAAACTCGAAGAGCACTGCATTCAGATTTAAGAGTGATTTCTCTGACACCAGATGAAGCTACTTATCCAGCAACTTTCATAAAAACCTTTTGATGCATCCCACTAACATTTGCGCATGGGTACGACGATTATTTATGTTGCGAAAAAGATTGTCACGATGGATGATACACAACCCGCTGTTGATGCAGTTGCAGTGTGCAACGGGAGATTTGTAGCAGTTGGTTTATTAAGTGAAGTCATTAATGAGGTTGGATCTGATTACGAGATTTCACACCAGTTTTCCGACAAAGTAATTCTTCCTGGCCTAATTGACCAACATTTGCATCCCATGTTGGGTGCAACAACACTTACCACCGAGATCATTGCGCCAGAAGATTGGAATCTTCCACATCGATTACAAGTTGCGGCTACAACTCCGGCGGAATATGACGCGCGACTTCTTTCCGCGCACGAGGCGCTCGCAGATGGCGAGTGGTTATTCACCTGGGGGTGGCATCATCAGTGGCATGGCAAGTTAGACCGTTCAAGACTTGACAAATTGACCGAGAATAGGCCAACTGCTGTTTGGCAACGGTCGTGCCACGAATGGGTGCTCAATACCGCGGCTCTGAATGCAATCGGTCTTGAAAAGTCGATGACTGAAGGGCATGGCTTGGCTAGCACTCAGCTCGATTTTGATCGAGGCCACTTCTGGGAAAACGGATGGATGATTATCCTCGCTCGTTTTCTCATGCCAGTGTTCATGACTCCAGAGCGGTTTCACATTGGTTTGAACCAAATGGTTGAGTATTTGCACATGAATGGTGTGACCGCAATTAATGAACCAGGCATTTTTTGGCGAAATGAACCGTGGGAGATGTATCAAGAAATCCTTGGACACCCAGATGTTCCATTTGAGAGCACGTTTCTTGTCGAAGGTCGTACTCAACCAGTGCGTGGGCTTAGTCCGTCTGAATTTGTATCGGATGCCCGTTCTCAAGTGGAGCGAGGTAAAGGAAACAAAGTTCGCGTGCTCGACCAGCACGTGAAATTATTCTGCGACGGGGCAATCATTTCGCAACTTATGCAGATGAAAGAGCCGTATGTAGATCATGAAGGAAATCCAGACCCGCATCATCATGGTGAATGGTTGATGGAGCCTGGAGAATTGAAAACAGTATTTGATGCCTATTGGGATGCGGGTTGGCAAATTCACATTCATGTGAATGGAGATCTTGGTCTCGATGTTCTTCTTGACATAGTAGAAAACGCCCAGATTCGCACGCCTCGAATAGACCACAGAACGGTGATTATCCACTTTGCGAATTCAACGGAGGACCAAGTCGATCGCATTGCATCGCTGGGAGCGATTGTCTCGGCTAACCCGTATTACCCAGTCGGATTCGCAGATAAGTACAGCGAATGGGGGCTTGGACCGGAGCGTGCAGATGCAATGGTTCGTTCTGCATCTGTTCTTCGTAGGGGAATACCACTCTCATTTCACTCTGATCTACCGATGTGTCCAGCAGACCCGATGCTGATGGCCTCGTATGCGGTTAACCGGGTTACACACTCAGGGCGGGTTGCAGGGCCAGAACAACGAATTGCACTTCATGATGCACTTCGTGCGGTAACTATTGAGGCAGCGCATTCTTGGAGGCGTGAGGATGAACTTGGGTCAATTGAAGTCGGGAAAATAGCCAACCTCACTGTGCTTGACGAAGATCCATATTCAGTTGATTCACGAAATATCGGACACATTGCAATTCGCACCACAATGTATGAAGGTCGAATTTTCAATATTGCTGAAGATTTAGTCAATCAACGCACTTCACCAAAATTGATTGGCCAACTAATAACTAATGAGGAATCTGAGCATCATGTGCACAGTGGCTGCGGTTGTGAAGTGGCCGGATTTATAGGTGAGCACACAACTAAGTCGGGCTGGATTGAAAACCCTTAAGCGAGGTCATTAAGTTCTATCGGGTCGTGGTGTTCCCGGTAACAATCGGCGGGGACCTGCCCCTTCTATAGACATTGCATCATCGGGATTCACTAATTGACATCGTTGGAATGAAAGACACCCACAACCGATGCAAGTAGATAGATCATCACGAACACGTTCCATGTATTCGATCTGAGCTGAGAGAATTTTGTGCCACTGTTTGCCTACTTTTCCCCAGTCAGCTTCTTTGGGTGTCCGCTTCAGCGGTAGTTCGTCCAACGCCTCTTTGATGTCTGTTAGGGGTATTCCGACTCTTTGAGATGCACGAATAAATGCAAGCCGACGAAGTACATCGCGGGAAAACTGACGATGATTTCCGGCACTTCTTGTGCTGAAGATCAGGCCTTCACGTTCATAGAAGTGAATGGCCGAAATGGTTATTCCACTTCGCTCGGCAACCTCGCCAATGGGCAGAAGGTCAGTTGATTTCAAACTATTTGGCACAATGACAGAGTAGTGCTTGACCTCAACTTAGGTTGAGGTGCTTTCATGGTGGAACTCCTAACGAGATTGGATTCACAATGGAAAAGTTCATGGTCGTTTGCACGTTTAAACAAGGAACCCAAATGAGCGACGTGTATGAAGTTGTTGCTGAAGAGCAAGCAAAAGCGGCAGAACTTCAAGCTGCAAGAAAAATCGGAGCAATTCATTTAGCAACGATTTCGCGCGGAACGGTATTTATTGAGACATTTGCGGCAACGCTTGAAGAGGCAACTTCAATTATTCAGTCATTACCAATGGCAATCTGGTGGGACATTGATGTGTTTCCACTTTCGGCTCCAGGAAAACCGGGAGCAAATTCATGAGCGCATTTACTGTTGCCGAATTGGAGTATCTCAAATCTCAACCGTTAATGCGCTTTGCATCTGCATCAGCCTCCGGAAGACCAGATGTTGCACCGGTTGTATTTGAAGTTGATGGCTCCGACATTGTCACCGCTGGATTCGATATCACGCACACTGTTCGTTACAAAAACATTCAATCGAACCCACGCGTATCGGTAGTTGTTGATGATCTTGCATCCATGAATCCTTGGTCGCCACGAGGAATCAAAATAGTTGGTACTGCAGTCATAGATAACACTGATGGAGCTCCGAAATTTAGAATTTCACCTGAAGTAGTTATTAGTTGGGCAATCAACGACACAACACCGGGCATTCCAAAAATGGAACGCCGCAAGGTTGGTTAGTTACCCAAACCGATGGAGGCGCGCCTACCATTTGTTAAAAGGTGGACTGCGGCGGGAATATAGGTTTCACCAAGTAGTGTCATCAATCTGCGTTTATCGAAGAGTTCATGGACGTTAAGACCCGAATAGGAGCAAGAAAATGGCCACGAAGACTTTGACTGACTACATGGGCTGGCGTTACGCCACAAAGAAAATGAATCCATCAATTCCGGTACCAGCGGAGCGGGTTGAAGCAATTATCGAAGCGGTTCGTATGGCTCCTACGTCGAGTGGTCTGCAGCCATTTGAACTTTTTGTCATCACGAATAGTGAACTCCGATCAAAAATTGCTGAGGCAGCCTATGGTCAGGCTCAAATTACTGATGGATCTCATCTCCTTATCTTCGCAGCATGGGATAACTACACCGCTGAACGGATTGATGAGGTTGTTCAAATGAACGTAGAACTGCGTGGCGATTCGCCAACATTGCGCGGTTATTACGACTTCCTGAAAAGCAACTATCTCGCACGTGATCCAGAGATCAATTATGCGCACGCTGCGCGCCAGGCCTACATTGCGCTTGGATTTGCGATGTTGGCAGCTGCCGAGCAAGAAGTTGATTGCACTCCAATGGAAGGCTTTGACCCAGAGGCAGTTGACAAGATTCTCGGTTTGAGGGAGCGCGGACTTCGCTCAGTGGTGTTGTTGCCATTGGGATATCGCGACCATGAAGGTGATTGGCTATTGCCAATGGCGAAAGTTCGAAAATCCCGAGCAGCTATGGTGACAGAGTTGGCATAAATTCGTTCAACTTCGCTAGAAGAGTCTCGCACTCTTGGCGAATTGAGCGATGCTTGTGCCTGCTATTCCCACATCGCAGATATGTCGGCAACAGTGACCTTCAGTTTGTGCGAAGAATAGCCAAGCGTCCGTAAAAACAGAGTGGCTTCCTTTTCTCCGATTTGTGCAGCATCGTCTTGGCCGTCTGACGTTCTGATTTCATAACGAAGATTGAAAAATTGGATCTTCTCGTCGTAAGTAAACGTTCCTTCAGCGGTGTACGCAGATTT
>JALQUZ010000004.1 GCA_023263695.1 Ilumatobacteraceae bacterium | reverse complement strand
TGCTTTTGCCAACGCCATTGGCGCCAACGATTGCTGCGTGTTCGCCCGGTGAAACTTTGAAGCTCACATCAAAAAACAATTGATCGGCACCTGGTGGACCGTATTCAAGTTCGCTTACCACGATGCTGCTCACCCGAAAGAGTCTGTCGGATAAATGGCCGAGTTACGCTGTGAAATGTGAATAATAAACGCGCATTTGGTCTATTGCAGTTGACCAACGCGGTGTCGGGAATATCAAACGGCGTAGTGATGATCACGGTGCCATGGATTGTGCTGGAACTCACTGGATCGGCGGCCAAGGCTGGGCTACTTGCTGCTTTATCCAGCCTTCCTGGAATTGTCGTTTCGCCTGTTGTTGGTGGACTTATTGACAGATTTGGCCGTCGAGCTATTTCCATGTTTTCCGACATCATGTCGATGATTTCCGTTTTGATGTTCTTGGTAATTAACGCTGTTGGCGATTTAACATTCACATGGATTCTGGTAATTGCGGTGCTCGGAGCATGCTTTGACCCTGCCGGCTACACCGCGCGCAAGGCGCTCATCCCTAATGCGGCAACCGCTTCTGGTGTGGAAATTGATTCGGCAAATGGAAGACACGAAGGTATTTTTGCGATCGGTTGGATGGTTGGACCTGCAATTGGTTCTGCATGTATCAAGTGGAGCGGACCGATGCTTGGTTTTGCGGTTACCGCTGTGATGTTCGCTGTTGCGGCAATTGCAGTTTCGATCATGCGTGTAGATGACGAACATGGCAAAACCGTGGCGCATCACGAAGATGGTCATGAGCCGTTCTTCACTTCGCTACGTGAGGGATTCCATGCACTCACGCGAGACAAGCCATTGTTTGCACTGGCAATCGGTTTCATGTTTCTATCGGGACTGTATATGCCAATTGATACGGTGATTTTTCCGACGTATTTTGAATCCATTAACAATGCAACCGGGCTTGGTGCACTGTTTGCATCGCTTGCTGCAGGAATGGTGATTGGTTCATTTTCGTATGGACGACTTGCTGCAAGGTTCTCTGCAAGCGCGTTGCTACGTCTGGTCATGATTGTGTCAACTGCATCGCTTTTTCCAATGGTGCTTTTGCCGCCAACGTGGTTCTTTGTAGTGTTTGGGTTTTTTGCAGGACTTTCGTGGGGGCCCTTCAACCCTTTATGGAACTCCATTGTGCAAAAGCGCGTTCAACCAGAACTACAGGGTCGTGTGTATGGCCTGCAGATGTCACTTCTGTATGCGGCACCTCCACTTGGTCAGTTAATTGTTGGCGCATGCGTAGACCATTTCGGTCTGCAGCCAACCTTTGTTGTAGTGATGGCGGTGTTCGGGGCAGTTGGGTTCACCTTCGCTACCACTCCCATATTGCGCAAGCTTTAGAGTGGCGGTATGCCACTTCACCCGCAAGCACAAGCAGTAGCCGACTTTTACGCAGCGATGCGGACCACTCCATTTGAGGAGTTGCCACCATCGGAGGCACGTGCGCTGTACAGCGCAGGACAGATACCAAGCACGGAAGTTGTGCATGAAATTCGCGAAATTATGGCCGGCACAATTCCATGCCGTTTATACCGACCAAGTGCGCAAACAAACCTTGGATTATTGGTGTTCTTCCATGGTGGAGGATGGGTAATTGGCGACTTGAACTCGCACGACGGTGTCTGTCGCTCACTGGCAAATAAGTCTGGCCACGCAGTGCTCGCAGTTGACTATCGCCTTGCGCCTGAGCATAAATTCCCTGCCGCCTTTGATGACTGCGTCACCGCTTTGCAGTGGGCGTACAACAATGCAGCATCTCTTGGTATCGACAACACACGCATGGCAGTCGGCGGCGACTCAGCAGGCGGAAACTTGGCTGCTGCGGTTGCACTTACAGAGGTAGTACCGCTGAAGTTTCAAATGCTGATTTATCCGGCAGTAGATATGCGCATGGAATCGCCGTCAATAAATGAAAACGCCAATGCACCAATTTTGACTAAGTCGGTAATGACGTGGTTTGTTGACCATTACATGAATAGCGATGCTGACCGCCTAAACATGAGCGCTTCACCGATTGTTGCAAGCGATGAACTGTTGAAGCGGATGCCGCCTGCAATGGTGATTACCGCACAGTTTGATCCGTTGCGCGACGAAGGCGAAGCATATGGAAAACGCTTGGTTGAAAATGGAGTTTCGGCAACGATTACCCGTTACAACGGCGCGTTCCACGGATTCTTCAACATGATCACCATGTTGGACGATGCGCAATCTGCGCACGCCCAAGCCTCAACGCTGTTAAAGAAATACTTGGATTAACGAATTATTCGTTGCCCTGCACGCGATCAAGTTGTGAGTTGTCGGCAGCAAGAAGACCAAGCGCATCACCTGGAGTAATAGCGGTACAGAATTCTCCATGCAGATTGGCAACGGTCATGTCGTGCACTAGCTCTGGGTCGTAGTCGGCGCCGTCCCAACCAATTCGGTTTGACGTAGCGCAACAATCGGGTACGAGATACGTATCGAAACCTAGGTTGCCGGCCATGCGCGTAGTGGTTTCAATGCACATGTTGGTAAAGAATCCAACGATGACCAAACGCTGAACACCTTTACGACGCAGTTCAACTTCTAAGTCGGTGCCAATGAATCCGCTATTTACATCTTTTTCCACCACGATGTCGCCAGGCTGAATTTCGAATCCTGGCTTCTGATCGCCGGTAGGAAGCGAGAACTTCAATGGTGAGTTGGCTTCACGTGAATCGTGTCGTGTGTAGGCAATCGGTAATCCTTTTTCGCGAAAACCTGCAAGTAAACGAAGCATGTGCGACTCGGCGTCTGGGTTATTGCGACGACCAGTTGGTCCGCCCCAGTGTTGAAGAACATCGACTCCTTTTTGCACATCAATGAGCAGGAGAGCGGTTTCTTTTCCAAATTGGCGAATCATGTTGCAAATGCTACTTGCGACGTGATTCGCGGGCAGCAGGCATCCAGTTTTCGCCAGCCGTGGCATCAATACGTGCAAGTAATTTGTGCCCTACTGGCTCAATAAGCGCGAGGTATTGCTCAGTAAGTTCGTTGCCAAGTGAACGCCATGCTTTTTCGCTCAGTTCATTGGTCTTATCTTCAAGGTATTCGCGATAGGCGAGGCCCGCTTCGTTGATACGACCTTCGGTCACAAATCCACGTTCATCAAGAACATCCCACGCTTGTGCAAGTTGTGCATCGTCGGCTCCGCGACTTCGTGGAATCCAGTCACCCGGGTAACCCAAGAATGCATCGTGCAAAAGTCCTGCCTGCACACTGCTGATGTCTTCGCTCGCAAGAATGGCGAAGTGAGTGTCGCCACGCCATTCACGAATGCAATTCACGGCAAGCCATGCGCTGAGCACTGGGCTGTCTTCGTTGCGTGGCCAGCCTTTGTGTGCTGCGTATACCGTGCGGCCAGCAAGAGGTAGTGAATCGGCGGCATCCCACAGTCGAGGAGCAAGTGCGCCAAGCCCGCTCACGATTTCTGGTGCGTAATCGTGCAACCCTGCAACTACGGCCTCGTTGCGAACTCGGTATGCGTCTTCAAATGTGGTGTGCTGACGAGCAACGTCAAGACACAAATTGATGAACTCTGCGCGAATGGAATAAAAGGCGGCGGTCACGACTTCGTTACCTGCGTTTGCCAATGGGGCAGAGCGAGTGGTGATGTAATAACCCAGCCCATTGGGGACGCCAAGATCGGTGAAGAGCTGAATGCCCAACGGGTCCCAATAGATCCAGCCAATCAATCGGTGTGATGCAAGCGATGCTCTGGCGCTGAGTAATCGCCAATCGGTCATGTGAGAACCGTATCAAGAGTGCAACAATGTGAGCGAGATATGAGCACGCCAAGCATGTTTTCAGACCAACAAGAGATGCTTCCTTTTGATGGAAGTGCACTGTTGTTTCCGAAATTTCTTGAAACCACACAGACATCGCAAATCTTTCAGCAGATCATGGATGAAACACCCTGGGAAATGCCGGAAATGGTGATGTTTGGTAAGAAATACCCTCAAGCTGGCCTATCGACGTGGTTCACCAATACCGGTGTGAATTACGTGTACTCGGGTATTACTCGAACTCCGTATGTCATGACGCCACTATTAAACGACATCATGAATGCTTGCACGTTGAAGTCTGGTGCACAGTACAACTCTGTGCTGGTCAACTTGTACCGCGATGGCAGTGACAGCGTGAGTTGGCATTCAGATAATGAAGCCGTGAATGGAAGTGAACCGACCATTGCTTCAGTCAGTCTGGGAGCTACGCGTAGATTCGATTTGCGACACAAGGAATCTGGAGAGACCGTTCGTGTTGACTTAGAAGACGGTTCACTGCTGGTGATGTCTGGACTGTCACAACACTGCTGGGTGCATCAAATAGCAAAGACAAAGACCAAAGTTGGCCCTCGCATTAACTTGACGTTTCGACGAGTGGTTACTTCGCAGCAGCCTTAACGCGTTGTGCGGCTTGAATGTGTTCGATAGTAAGTCCACAACATCCACCAATGAGTTGAACTCCATTGTTTACCCACTCGGAGTAGAAAACCTCAAGTTTTTCAGCAGGAATCACTTCGTTGAAGTTCCAGTCGGGCATTTCAAAATATCCACTATCTGGATACACGCCAATTGGGCCATTAAACCGCTTGCGCACCATTTCAATGGTGTCACTCACAGCTTGAGGTTGCGTGTGCATCACGTTGACTACGTCAATACCTGTCTTTGGAATGAAATTGATGATGGTTTCAAGTGGAGATTCTTCGGCGAGGTTAAAGCTAATGATGCTCCCAGCATCGCTACGACGTGCTGAAAGCCCGAACCAAACGGGCAGTCCAGTTGCTTGCGCTGCTGCAAGTGCAAGAGGGGTGCGGTTTTCTTCGTACATCATTTCGAGCATGATGTGATCGACTCCACCGGCTTTTAGCAACTGTGCAAGTTCGTGAAATGACTCGGCCATTTGTGCTGGTGGTGGAGTGCGATCGGGGTCAACCAAGTCGGTTCCTGCAATGTGGGGAACCATATGCGAAAGCGAGCCACCAACTACAACATTGCGATCAGTAGGGGCTTTGTCCCGAGCGCGAAGAGCAGCATCGACTGCAGTCTTCACGATTTCTTTCACCTTGTCTCCGTAACCAGCAGGAGTCAACATCATGGAATTAGCGGCATAGGTGTTGGTTGTGATGACATCGCTACCTGCATGGATGTAGTCAAGATGAATTTGGGTGAGAAGTTCGCCATTGTTCAGCGTCGCTGGGCCGCACCATGCTTCCGGGCTCATTTCCACACCACGACGCTGCAGTTCAGTTCCTGTAGCTCCGTCAAGAATGACGATTTCGCCAGCATCAAGGCGTTGTTTGATTTTTTGGTAGCTCATGGTTACGACCTTGTTGTTGAAGCTGCAATTACTCCAAGTAGTACAAACACGCTTCCTGCAACGTATCGCTGTACGAATGGAAGTGATTTACCGCGAAGTAGCGGGCCACGCAATGCGCTCGCAAGAACTGCATAAAGTCCGTCGGAGCACATTCCTAAAAGAACAAATATTGATCCGAGAACCAGTGACTGCAATGCCGTTGTGCCTTTTTCAGTGTCAATGAACTGAGGAAGAAACGAAAGAAAGAACAAAGCAACTTTTGGGTTGAACGTATTGACAACAATTCCCTGAGTAAAGCTTTTGCGCCGCGTCAGAGTTTTCTGTTCTTGATTGAATGCTGCAGGTTTACGTGACAGTGTTCGAATACCGGTGTAGATCAAATACCCTGCGCCGATCCACTTCACCACGCCAAATGCGGTTGCAGATGCCGCAATGACTGCCGAAAGGCCAAGCGTTGCGGCAACAACGTGCATGAAGTTGCCAATTTCTAAACCTGCAACCGCAGCAAGTGCGGTGCTTCGACCATCGGAAATACTGCGGTTAATGACATAGAGAACTGCAGGTCCAGGAATGATGAGCAGTGCCAAGGATGCGATCGCAAACGCGACTATCGCATCCAGGTTTGGCATATAGTGATGCTAATCAGCAGGTCGGCAGCTGGTTAAACGGGGGAACTTTTGCGAAAGTCAATGATTCGCGCATGTGGAGTTATCGCGATTTTGTCAACGGTAACGATGGGCTGTGCAGCCGATGCACCCGATGCAGCGGGTAGCGCGGCTGCCGAAGCAGCTGCAGGTGGATCTACCGCAAATGATGGCAACTTTATTAGTGGCACTTTGCAGGAATGGAAAGTGTCAGTGTCGCCTAACACTGCGACTGCAGGTGAGGTGAAATTCACTGTGTCAAATAATGGAACAATTGGACACGAGTTTCTCGTAGTCAAGACCGACATCCTTGATGGCAAAATCACCCTCGATGGCGACCACTTTGCAGAACCTTCCCCAGGCCTTGAAGTCATTGATGAAATTGGAGAATTTAAGCCTGGAACGACTGAGTTACTAGTGCTCAACCTGAAGCCAGGTAACTACCAGTTGGTGTGCAATCTTCCCGGCCACTATGCCGCAGGAATGCATACTTCATTCGTTGTCAGCTGATCTCCGACACACTGCGCCAATGGCGTAATCGTTAGTCTGTGGGTATGAAAGTTTCTGTAGATATGGGCTCATGCCACGGCCATCAAATGTGTGCCATTGCCGCACCAGAAGTATTTGGAAGCGACGAATTGGGTAATGCAACGGTATTGATTGCTGGTGATATTCCCGCTGAGCTTGAAGGCAAAGCGCGTCGTGCCGAGGCTAATTGCCCGGAGCGCGCAATCATTATTAGCGAATAGTGAACTTGGGGGGTTCGTTATGACCGACACACGTAAACCAGTCGAGAGTCTGCTTACCGACTACGACATTTTTGAACCGGGCTTTGTCGCCAATCCGTATCCCGGATATAGCGAAATTCGTGAATCAGAATGTCCAATTGCGCACACCGACCGTTATGAAGGTTCGTGGTTGCCAACACGCTACGAAGACGTAGTTGCCTTAGCGCAAGAGTACGAAGTGTTTACCTCGCGTGGAATTTTGGTGATGCCTCCGCCTCCAGGACAAGCCGAAGGTGCTTACGGCGGCGTTGCTGCACCTCCCATTACTTCGGATCCACCAGATCATCATTGGCATCGACGTTTGATTCTTCCTATTTTCGCTCCACAAGCTGTCGCGAAGTATGAACAGAGCACTCGCGACTTATGTAATGCATTAATTGATGAGTTCATTGATAAGGGAACAGCAGATGCTGCTGCGGACTATGCGCAACACATTCCTGTACGAGTCATTTCCAACATGCTCGGCGTGCCTCTCGACATGGAGGAAACGTTTACCGGCTGGGTTCGTGGCGTATTGGAAAACATGCACGACTTGGAATTGCGCAAGCGCAGTCGTTTAGCGATTATTGAGTACTTTCTTGCCCAAGTTGAGGATCGTAAAACCAACCCACGCGAAAATGACTTGATTTCGGAATTGATGAATACCGAAGTTGAAGGCAAGAAAGTGCCTATTGAATACGTTCTTGGCGTGTGCAACCTGATGCTCGTTGCAGGCATTGACACCACATGGTCGGCAATTGGTTCTGTTATGTGGCACATGGCCCAACACCCAGAACACCGCAAGCAATTGCGCGAAAATGATGATCTATGGCCAACAGCCATTGAGGAATTGTTGCGCGTGTATGCACCAGTAACCATGGCTCGCATTGTCGATCGCGACATTGAGTTTCAGGGCTGTCCAATGAAGGCGGGCGACAGGGTATTGATGGCTTTCCCAGCCGCTAACCGCGACCCGCGTCAGTTCGAGAATCCGGATGAAGTGATTTTGGATCGCGAACATAACCGCCATGTTGCGTTTGGCTCTGGCATTCACCGCTGCGCTGGTAGCAACCTTGCTCGCTTGGAAGTTCGTGTTGCGTTACAAACGTGGCTGAAGAGAATTCCCGAGTTTGAACTAGTAGACCCGTCAAGCGTTACATGGGCCGGCGGTCAAGTGCACGGCCCACGCAGTTGCATGGTGAAGTTTTAATTCGGATTTAGCTATGAGCCTCTTCTGAGTGCACAACATGATGACCTTCAACGTCAATCTTTGGTAGCACGCGATTAATCCAGGCTGGAATCCACCAGTTTCGATCGCCAAGTAGTTCCATGGTTGCTGGTACGAGCACCATACGCACAAGCGTTGCATCAATAAATACTGCAAGCGCAAGGCCGAGTCCGAACAGCTTCAACTGACGGTCGTATCCAAGCACGAATGCCGAGAACACGCACACCATGATGAGCGCTGCAGCAGTGATGACTCGTGCGGTTGCAGTGAGTCCATCGGCGACTGCAGTGGCATTATTACCCGTGCGGTCGTATTCCTCTTTCACTCGCGAGAGCAAGAACACCTCGTAGTCCATGGACAAACCAAACACGATGGCGAACAACATCATGGGTGCCCAGCTTTCGATTGGGCCAGCTTTGCCAACACCAATCAAATTCATACCCCAGCCCCATTGGAAGATTGCAACGATGACGCCATATGCAGCACCAATAGAAAGCAAGTTCATGATGACTGCTTTCAGTGGAACGAGCAAACTGCGGAACACTGCCATGAGCAGGAGGAACGAAAGCGAAAGCACACCAAGGAACAAATACGGCATTCGACTACCGATGGAGTCTGCGAAGTCCACGCCCGCAGCAGTAAAGCCACCGACCTTTGCTTCAACACCTGTTTTCGGAATGATGTTTGAGCGCAAGTTACGAATGAGTGCTTCGGTCTTTGCATCTTGCGGTGAAGTTGTTGGATAGGCCATGACCAGTGAAAGACTTCCATCTTGCGAAGCAGGCATTCCTTGAGCGAATGCAACACCTTCAGTGGCCTTCAAGGTGTTTACAAAACTCTGCAAAGCTTCCGGAGTTTTAGCTGCATCACCTTGCACAGTGATGAACAGTGGTCCGTTGAAACCTGGACCAAAACCGTCAGCCAACATGTCATATGCGCGTCGAACCGTGGTCGATTCGGGAGCGTTTCCGTTGTCGCCAAAACCTAAGCGAATTGAAGTCAACGGAGCAGCGAGGACGAGCAAAATTGCAGTTGCGCTGAGCGCTGCGGTCCATGGTCGGCGCTGAATAAAGCGGCTCCAGCGGTACCAGAACGTGAGCTCTTTGGCCTTAGGGGTACGGTGCGGAATGTGCCCGCGCATTGGCTTAATGGCAAAGCTGAGTGCAGTGATGACCAGCACTGCAACTACACCAATCACAGCGAACACTGGCGTTTTTGTGATGACCGCTAGGAGGGCAGAAACGATGAAAGCAATAAGAGATCCGAGAGCTGCCCAAGTAGTTACGCCAATGCGGTGCTTCACCATTGCGAGCAACGAAGGCAACAACGTAATGGAAGCAAGCATCATGATGAGTACGCCAACAACCGCGCCAATTGCAAGGCCACGTGCAAAGGCGAGGCCCATGACGAACAATCCGAGTAGGGAAATGATGACGGTGATTCCCGCGAATATGACGGCGCGACCAGAGGTGTCAACTGCGTCGATTACCGCTTCTTCAACGGTGAGACCTTCGGCTAAGCCTTCGCGATAACGCGTAACAATGAACAATGCATAGTCAATGCCCACACCAAGGCCAATCATGGCCACAAGCGAAGTGGTGAAGTCAGGCATCGGAACCACGTGGCTCAAGATGATGGCAAGAGACGAGCCCACTCCGAGGCCAATGAGTGCGGTGCCAATTGGTAGACCCATTGCAAGCACTGAACCAAATGCAAGAACCAGAATGATCATTGCGGCGAGTAATCCATAAATTTCGGAGGCCGGCATTTCGAATCCAGCAAATACGTTTCCGCCGTATTCCATTTTCAAACCATCAATGTGTACGGCTTTTCCCATGTCTTGGATTTGAGTCGATAACGACATGATTTCTGTCTGCGAACGAAGCGATACATCAATTGACGCGAATCCAGTTGTACCAGCTTGGTTAATTTGCCCCTTCGCTGTTTCGCTGAATGGTGATGTAACGGTTACGCCTGGAAGCGATTCAACGTTGTCAAAAAATGGTGTGAGTGCTGCAACAACATCATCGGAGTTCACTCCATTTGCCGATGAGAACACAATTTCACCGGAGAAGCCAGCCTTTTCTGGGCTGCTTGCCTCAAGCAATTTCTGTACGTCGTTTGCTTCGCTCTTGGGAAGTTCGAATTGGGTGCTGAAGTCGCTACCCAACTTTCCTGACAGCATGCCAACGATTACCAGTAGGGGTATCCAAATTCCGAACACCATAATTCGGCGATGACGAACACTAAAACGAGCGAGAGCAGCGAGCATGTGAGGGGGTCTTTCTGTTTAAAGCCAAAAATTAGCTACGCCAGTGTACTCCCGGTGGCCATTCGCCAATGCCACCGTCTTCCATGAGCATGCCGGTGAGATCACGGTTGGTGTGACGTGAGCGCCATACCAACATGTCTTGCACCATGGTGAGCACTCGTGACGGATCGGTAAACGTGGTGCGCCATGTTGGGTCGGCAGCAAGATCAAATGCCAACCAAGTTCCATCACCGAATTGCACGTATGCCTTGTCGTCGTAGCGTTGAACAGCAAGATTTTGTTTCTCTAGTCGTTGATCCCACGGCCAATTCCGTTCGCCCATACGAATGAAATAGTGACGCCAGTCGTATTCGTACGATGCAGCTTCTCTCCATTGGGGAGGTGGTTCGCCGCGCAAAAACGGAGTGAGTGGTAATCCGTCACATTGTTTTGGTACGGGTTGGCCAAGTACTTCGGCAATGGTTGGCACAATGTCCACATTCTCGGTGAACTTCACGACTTCAGTTCCATGTTGTGACGAATGCTGAGGGTCACGAACGATTCCAAGAATGTGATAGCTCTGATCGAAGAATCCCAGTTTTTCTTTCAGACCATGATCGCCTAACTGTTCACCATGATCTGCAGTCACGATGATGACGGTGTTTTCCCACATGCCAAGTTCGACCAAGGTGTCCCACACGCGACCAAGTTGTTCATCAACATCACCGATCATGCCGTAGTACTGCGAAATCATGTGCCGAATTTCCGACTCGTCAGTTGGCGCTGCGGCGCCAGGAATTTGCAATGAGAAATCGTGAAATGGATGACGTTCATCTGACGGGCTAATTGGCATTGGGACATCTGCTGGGTCGTATGCCGTTGACCATTTGCCTGCAGCGGAATACGGAGGGTGCGGGCGAAGGTAACTGGCGTGTGCAAACCAAGGTCCTTCTTGTTCGCGCAACCACGTAAGGAAGTGATCGGTAAGAAACGCTGACATTCCGAATTCTGCAGGACGCGATGGTTCGCCGAGTAATGCTTGTTGCGCATTCATGGGAACTTCAAAACCACTAGCACGAAGATGTTCGATCCACAATGTGTGCGGTTCGGGAAGAAAAAGTTTGCAGTCAAAACCTGGAAGCACTTCCTCGTACGTGTTCAATCGAGAATCGTTGGGGTCTGCAATATCTCGTGGGTCAATTGCTTGGTCGGTGTATCCAAACAGCACAGGTGAATAACCGGCACGTTGAGCAAGTAATGCAACATTGTCGAATCGTCCATCGAGTGGTGTGCCATTGGCGACAACGCGATGATTCATTTGATACATGCCGGTATACAAACTTGCTCGCCCAGGGCTGCATGGCGCACATTGGCTGTAATGCTGAGTAAGTCGAACGCCTTGCTTTGCAAGGCGATCGAGATTTGGTGTTCGAACGAGTGGATGGCCTGCAATGGACAAACAATCTGCACGAAATTGATCCAAAGTTATGAGCAGGACATTCGGCTTCATTGACTGTGAAGCGTAGTGTGATTGCTATGAATTCTGTTGAGCACACCACCGTGATGGTTGATGCTGGCACGGGAGTTGCGTTGCGTACGGTGCGATGGGGGAATCCCTCAGACTCGGCATTTGCTCCGCTGGTACTCATTCATGGGTTGGCCTCAAACGCAATGTTGTGGGAAGGCGCGGCACTTGAGTTTGTTGCCCTTGGCCATGCGGTGGTGGCAATTGATTTACGTGGTCACGGTTTGAGTGAAAAGCCAGATAGTGGATACGACATGGAGTCGGTGACGAATGATGTTGTTGGCGTATTGCGCAACCTTGCCGTAGATGGTTACGAGCGACCTGTTGTTATCGGTCAATCCTGGGGCGGCAACGTGGTTGTTGAGCTTGCACATGTTCACCCCGAACTCGTTCGCGGGGTTGTCGCTGTTGACGGTGGATTCTTAGAACTACAAACACATTTTCCACAATGGGAAGAGTGTTCACTTGCACTACGTCCACCAAATTTATTGGGAACTCCTGTTTCGCGGATGCGCGGATATATGGAAGGTGCACATCCTGATTGGCCAAAGACAGGCATAGACGGCTCAATGGCCAATTTCGAACACCTGCCTGATGGAACTATTCGCCCGTGGCTTACGTTGGAGCGTCATCTCATGGTGTTGCGTGGATTATGGGAACACAAACCGACACATATATATAACGACATCGCGGTGCCGGTGATGTTTGTTCCCGCAGAAGGCCCGGGCGGCGTGTTTTCAGAAACAAAACGCCACGCAGTAGAACACGCACTGCACAATGTGCCAACAGTTCGGGTTGAATGGTTCAGTCCTGCAGATCACGACTTGCATGCACAGCACCCTGTGCGTTTTGCGCAAGTGGTGCATACAGCAACAACAGATGGGTTTTTTTCATGACGATTCCACGTATTTTGGTCATTATGGGCTCTGGCGAAACTGCGCCGACCATGGTGCCAACTCATCGTCTCATTTCACGCATGTTGCCAACCAATGCGCGTGCAACACTGCTCGACACGCCGTACGGGTTTCAAGAAAACGCACCTGAACTTGCTTCAAAAGCAGTGGAGTATTTCAACACCAGTATCAATATGAAGCTCGATGTCGCCGGGCTGACTCAATTAGTAGAGACAGATGCGTTGACTGTTGAGCGTGGTTTGCAACTGGTTGCAGATGCTCATTATGTATTTGCAGGCCCGGGTTCTCCAACGTATGCACTGCGTCAATGGAGTGGAAGCCCACTTGCTGGATTGTTGGTAAAGAAATTACGTGATGGTGGGGTCGTGACATTTGCATCTGCCGCTGCTCTCACACTTGGCAGATACACGCTTCCTGTGTACGAAATTTATAAGGCCGGTGCAAACCCATATTGGTTAGAGGGCTTGAATATTCTCGGCGAAATTGGCGTTAATGCGGTTGTTATTCCGCATTACAACAATGCCGAAGGTGGGCATCACGACACGCGTTTTTGTTACATGGGCGAGCGTCGACTATCGGTCATGGAAACTGAGCTTCCAGACGACGTATACGTGTTGGGAGTAGATGAACACACAGGCATCATGCTTGACCTCGATGCAAATTCTGCAACAGTGGTGGGCAAGGGAGTGGTGAGTCTGCGGTTGCGCGGAACTACTACCGAAATTGCAAGTGGTGAAGTGTTCTCCATTGATCGCCTGCGTAACCCATGGTCGGATGCAGTTGCTTCAACAGTCGCTGCAATTCCTTCTTCAGTACCGACGGCGGTTGAAACGGTTGATAGCAACTTGCGCCAGGCAACTGATCGACTCAATGATGCATTTGCTGCTGCGCTTACTGAGGGTAATGCAGATGCTGCAGCACGTGCTGCGCTGGAGTTAGATGATGCAATTGCCGGTTGGTCTGCAGACACGTTGCAAAGCACCGATGCAGAGTATGCGCGCAGCGTATTGCGCAGCATGGTGACACGTCTTGCAGGCGCAGCAACGGGCGGGTTGCGCGACCCGCGAGAAGTGGTTGGGCCGTTCGTGCAAATTCTGCTTGATCTTCGTGCGCAAGTACGTGCCGATAAGCGATTTGATTTGTCCGACATGATTCGCGATCGATTCGCAGAAATCAACGTCGAAGTGCGTGACACCCCGCAGGGCGTTGAATGGGGCTTCCGCCAGGAAGATTAGATGGTTGTACTAGTGAGGTCGTCGCCAAGCACGATTTCACCATCGAAATACTTCGAAGCAAATGCGCGCCATTCATCTTCTTGACCTGGCTGCATTGAAGGAACGTAGTGCGTAAGAATCAGTTTCTTGATGCCAGCCTTCGTTGCGGTTTGTGCAGCCTGCTCAACCGTTGAGTGGTAGTCCAAAATGTCGAGGAAGCGTTTGTTGTTAATGAGCTTCACTAAATCCTCGCGGATCACGGTCTGTACATATGCATCTGCGCCTGCACAAATCTCATCAAGAGTTTCGCAAGGAATGCCATCGCCACCAAGTACAACTGACTTGCCATCATGTTCTAGGCGAAATGCGACTGTTGGCTCAACTGGTTGGTGGTGAGTGCGCGCAACCTTTACCTGTACATCACCAATTGCAAATGACGCTCCTGGTTTCACTTCGGTAATCACGATTTTCGGCTTATATGTAAGTGTGTCGGTGTGATGCGCAAGGCGGTATGAAATGTCTGGTGCAAGCATCATCAAAATTCCGTCGACCACGGTTTGTGTTCCCGGAGGCCCGTACACCTTGAGTGGTGTTTCAATGCCGGTCATGACCCAGTGAGAAGTGATGACATCATTTAAATCAGTGATGTGGTCACTGTGCAGATGGGTGATGAGCACCGCATTCAACAACACGGGCAAGGTACCCGCACCTGCAAGGCGCATGACGACTGCACGACCGGCGTCAACGAGGATGGTCTGTCCACCTGCGCGAACCAGTGTTGCTGGCCCGCCTCGACGCGCATCGGGTAGTGGACTTCCAGTTCCGAGCAGCGTGATTTCCATTTTGGTGTCCTTTACAAAGGAGTTGATGCGATGAATGAATTGATGAGTGCGGCGACGTCTTCGCCTTTGTCTTCTTGAATGAAGTGCCCACCGCCTTCGATGGTGACGTGTGGTTGGCCTTGTGCTCCCGGAATTAATGTCATGAATGGCTTTGCTCCACCCTTGGTGACAGGGTCTTTGTCGCCAAAGCAGCACAACACTGGTCGCTCAAACTTCTTAAGAATTTCCCAAGCAGCAACGTTGTCGTTATGTGCAGGGTCGGAAACTGAAGTTGGAACAAACGATGGAAAAATTCGTGCACCAGCCTTAAACGTGTCGTCAGGAAATGGTGCGTCGTATGCAGCGATAGTGGCTTCGCTTAAATCGGTTGCACTTCCACCATTGACGATGGTACCGATAGGGAACACCTTCGAATTTTGCGAGAAGTCACGCCATGCAATGAAGGCATCAGTTGGTGGTTGTTCGCCAGTTGGTAGACCAGTGTTGCTGACCACAATGCGCGAGAAGCGCTCTGGTTCTGCAGCAACCAAGCGGAGTCCTACAAGCCCGCCCCAGTCTTGACCGAAGAAAGTGGCCTTACGAATGGAGAGATGATCGAAGAGCAGTTCTGCCATCCATTGCACATGTCGTGCATAGGAGTAGTCGGTCATTTCAGATGGCTTGTCGGACTTTCCAAAACCCACTAGGTCGGGAGCGATGACTCGATGTCCTGCGGCAACCAAGATGGGAATCATTTTGCGATAGAGGTATGACCACGATGGTTCACCGTGCATCAGCAACACGATGTCTCCGTCGCGAGGTCCTTCATCGAGGTAATGAACGCGAAGTTTTCCGCCGTCTAAATCGTTGATCTCAACATAATTTGGGGCAAACGGATAGTCGGTAAGGTTGGCGAACCGATCGTCTGGCGTGCGCAGAGCTTTCATTGGAGTGCCTTTCGAATTGCTTCGGTGAGTATGGACTTAATGGTGTGAACTGACATCTTCTGGTCTGAGCGCATCATGTCGTAACTCTCAAAAGTGGTGAGAGCATCGATTGTGGCTACTGCAACTTGCTGCTGTGACTTATCGAATGCGGAAAGCTCATGGGCAAAGTGCTGTGTGATTTGTGCACGCAGCAATTTTCGACCGAAGACCAATTGGTTTTTGATTACAGGATTCTTGAAGGCAAACGACCGCGCAGCAGGAGCCACTTTTTCATTCATGGTGTAGATACGAACTCGCTGATTCACGAAGTTTTCAATTTTTGTATCAAGAGAACCAATGCCTGCGTCGTCGATGAGTGCAAACTCAATTTCCTTTGAAAATGCCAAATCGCACACGGAACGGTACAGATCGTTTACGTCGTCGAAATAGCGAAAGATTGAGCGTTCCGAAAGTCCGGCTTTGCTGGCAATGAGTGCTGCACTGATTTCGGTCTCTCCATTCTCGATGAGACCAAGCAAAGCATCGACGATGTCTTGTCGATTGCGTTCACGACGCAAGCTTCGACCGTCGACCGCCGATGTTGGAATATTGGTCATGCTGTTAAGAGGTAATTCCGTCAACTGAAGCAGAAAGTGTCATGGCGTAGCTTTCGCCAGATGAGAGTCCGTTAATTGACGCAACGAGCGCATCAGCTTCTTGTTCGGTTGCAACGTGAACAAACTGCACCGTGTCAAATTTGCGACCGTCACCAATAATGGTTCCTTCTGCCCACATGCCTACAGCGTTCGGCACTGAACTTAGAACCTGATCGCGGTCTGCGGCTTGACGCACCACCATGACGATGTTTCGTAAACCGAAGTCTTCTGGTCGAGTGCGTGTGTCAAGCGCTTCGTCTACTGGCCTGCAGCAAACAATGGTGGTGCGCTTCATGCCGGCAGCTTTGTGTTCATGCTTTTCGGCGAAATCTTTACGCTGTTGCATATCGATGAATGATTTGCGCGTTGCGTAGCGAACGATGGCAATGCGATCCCAGTCTTCATCGCCAATGTGATTTTTTGTTACGTCGGCTACAAACACAATGTCTGCACCGATCTTGTTCAGGATTGATGCAGGGTTGTACTTGTCGTCTGCTTCGCGTCCACTTACCTGTGGGGCATCGGAGTTGCTGTATTGCGCAACTTCGTGGTACTTCATCAGGTTGACCATGAAGATAGGACCGTCTAGTTCAGGGGGAGTTGTCGCAAGTTTTGCGGCATAGTCCAAGTCGATTCGACCGTATTTGTGCTTGAGATTTGGTGTTTTTTCTTCGGACATCGTTTCCCCCTTGATGTGTTTTGACAGACTCTATGACAAAACATAGAGTCTCTGCAAGGGGGCACACGCAATGAGTCAGTACGAGCCGAGTTTTACAGGCAAGATCGCCAACACCTATCAAGAGTCAACTCCTTCATGGCCCGAGCTGCCAAAGGCGCTTGGTGGACCAAACGTCATCACCATCGTGTTTGATGACATGGGTTTTGCGCATCCAAGTTGTTTCGGAAGTGAAATACCAACTCCCAATATTGATTCACTCGCGGCGACGGGATTGCGCTACACAGGTTTTCACACCACAGCATTGTGCTCGCCATCGCGCGCATCATTGCTAACAGGCCGCAATCACCACTCAGTTGGCATGCGAGGAGTGTCGAATTGGAATACCGGATTTCCCAACATGCGTGGTGGAATTTCTCCGCGCGCTGGAACTATCGCAGAAGTGTTACGCACGCAGGGGTATGCAACATTCTGTGCCGGAAAATGGCACTTGGCGCCAATGGAGGAATGCACTGCTGCTGGTCCGCATCACAACTGGCCGTTGCAAAAAGGTTTTGATCGCTACTACGGATTTCTTAATGGTGAAACAGATCAGTTTTATCCCGAACTCACACAGGACAACCAGCACATTCTTCCTCCACGTACGCCGGAGGAGGGCTATCACCTCACTGAAGATTTGATCGATCAATCAACAACGTGGATTCGCGATTTGGTGTCGGTGCGACCAGACAGACCGTTTTATTTGTACTTGGCTTTTGGTGCACAACACGCACCGCACCACGCACCCGATTCGTACCTTGCGAAATGGCGCGGCAAGTTTGACGAGGGTTGGGACGTACATCGCGATCGAGTGTTTGCACGACAGAAAGAAATGGGAGTCATTCCGCAAGACACCACGCTTGCCATGCGTAACCCGGGTGTTCGCCCGTGGGTAGAGCTGACGAAGAACGAGCAACTGTTTGCATGCAGATTGCAAGAAGCGTTTGCAGCAATGCTCGATCACACCGACGCTCAAATTGGACGATTGCTTTCATTCTTGGAAGAACGAGGAATGACTGAAAACACCATGATCGTGTTGTTGTCCGACAATGGTGCAAGCCGTGAAGGAGGACCTCAAGGTGTGATGGACGAATGGAGCTTCTTCAACAATGAATGGGAAAATGTTGATGAAATAGTTGCTAACAGGCTCGACTACATCGGTACGAAGAAAGCTCACTCAAATTATCCGTGGGGTTGGTCGCAGGTTGGCAACACTCCAAGCCGTTGGTACAAGTCGCAAACATATGGCGGTGGAATTCGCGATTCACTGATCATTAAGTGGCCGAAGGAAATTGCCGACCCTGGTGCAGTGCGAACGCAGTTCTGCCATATTTCCGATATTGCGGCAACCATTTACGAATCGCTAGGAATCGAACAGCCAAAAACGCTAAATGGGCATGAACAAATGGCAATGCATGGAGAAAGTCTGCGCTACACATTTAGCGGGCCTGTGCAGGAAACTAGGCGCGGGCCACAGTATTTCGAAATGATGGGGCATCGAGCCATTTGGTCGGATGGCTACAAGGCGGTCACATTTCATGACCAAAACGTGCCATATGAAAACGACACGTGGGGCCTGTACAACCTGAACGAAGACTTCTCGGAAATGCATGATTTGTCTTCGAAAGAGCCAGAACGCTTGAAAAAGATGATCGCTCTGTGGTGGGAAGAAGCTGAAAAGTACGGAGTTCTTCCACTTGATGACCGCGGTATCGAAATTTTCGGTTCGAAGTCTCGCCCAGGTTCGCCGCACTATGGCAACACGTATACGTATTACCCACCGATTGCCCACATTCCGTCGGATGCTTGCCCAATGTTGAGTGGTCGTGCCTGGACGTTTACGGCTGAAGTTGAAGTTGGAGCTAATCCACTCGAAGGAGTCATATACGCGCGTGGTGGTCACAACATTGGGCACTCAATGTTTATTCGAAACGGAGAGTTGCACTTTTATTACAACGCACTTGGCAAACATCAACGCGTAGGCGCACCAATTTCGCTAGCACCTGGCAAACATTTGCTTGCTGCTCGGTTCGATAGAGATGGCGAAACCGGGACCATTACGTTGATGGTTGACGGCACAGATGTTGGAAGTGTGCACATTCCAAAAATCATGCGAATTTTAGGAAGCATGGGCATGGACTTGGGGTGCGATCGTTTATCGCCAGTGTGTCCCGACTATGTAGCGCCATTTCCGTTTACGGGAAAGATTGTGAAAGCAACATTCGAAATTCGTAGCCGTCCAACCAAAATTGACGAGCATGCAGAGATGCGTGCTGAAGCAGCAAAGGAATAGTTATGTCAAATGAATTGATCATTGATTCATTGCAGCGTCGGATGAAAGCATTGCATTCGTTGTATGACCAGGCGCTCGGCACTATGACGCTTGATCACGTGAATCATTTCGAGCGCGAAGGTGTATTGCCCATTGCGTTCAGCTTGTTTCACATCACCAACATGATCGATTCGTCATTTATGTTGATCACTGGGCAAATGCCAGTATGGAATGACGAATGGAATGCACGAGTGTTGCCGGCAATCGCCGACCACGGTAAACACAAAACCGTTGATGAAATGATTGGCCAGCGCATTGGTAATTACGAAGCTTTTCAGGAATATTTGCAGATTGTGTTTAATCGTGTACATGAATGGCTTGCACAGTTACAACCTGAGGAATTAAATCGGGTGGTTATTCCGCGTCCCTTTGGTCCGCAAATTGCAAGCACATACAGCGCGCGAGTTGCAGGAGAAGTTGGAATTACTGTGTTGGATGCCGTGGAGTGTTGGATCTACCAACACGGACTTCGTCATATGGGAGAAATCGAATTCGCTCGCGGCCTTGTTGGCCTCGGGGGAATGACTTCCTAATTCTTAGTTAGCGGCGTGGTCCGCGAATGAGTGCGCCTGGCAATTCGCCGGTGAATGCATCGTTGTCTACGGTTTGCACGCCACTGACAAATGTCTTGACATAACCATTTGCATGTTGCACCAGACGGCGGCCATTTGCGGGCAAGTCATATGCCATCTGCGGCATATCAAAGCCAAGGTTGTCAAAATCGACAATGTTGATGTCGGCTTTCAAGCCTGGCTTCAGTAAGCCGCGGTCCAACAGGCCATGTAGTTCTGCAGTGTGGCGAGTTTGGCGGTACACAATGTGTTCGAGCGACAGTTTTGGTCCGCGAGTACGGTCACGAACCCAGTGCGTGAGCATGAATGTGGGCATTCCACCATCACAAATTGCTCCACAATGCGCTCCAGCATCACTTAAGCCATTGCGTGTTTGCGGGTGTTGCATCATTTCGTAAGTCATGGACAGGTCGCCGTACATGTAATTGAAGAACGGCGAATAGATCATGCCCTTGCCGCCATTTGACAGCAGGTGGTCAACGATCAGCTTCATTGCTGGAACACCGGTTGCTTTGGACTGTTCGCCAATGGACTGCGACGGGTGCGGTTCGTAGTCAATGTTTCCACTTGTCACTGGGTACATGCGCTTCAAAGCCTTGGTGACTAAGCCTTCGTAGAACCCATCTTGTGGAACTTCATCAATGAATCGCTGGCGGCGCACCGGGTCATTCAGTGCGGCGATTCGCTCTGCAAACGGCAAGTGCATTACTTCGTGATATGCGGGGTGGGCAAGTAGCGGGTGCACGCTGCCTTCAAGGCACATCAAAATACCAATGGAACGACCTGCGGTTTGCGCAACAATCTTCTCGCCGGTTTCGTGCGCCGTCGTGAGCAGCGCCAATGTTTTGCGCCACACTTCGCTTCCGTCGTCGAGTTGGTTCACGTTCACACTTACGGTTGCACCGCTTCGACGAGCGAGCTCTTGCATCCATGGCCATTCTTCAATTGGCACGCGTGTGTGCTCGGGTGAAAATTGGAAGATGCCGTGACCAACGCGCTTCATTGCATCGGCAATTCCGTATAGCTCGTCTGGTGTGGCGTTTGTTCCTGGAACCAGTTCGCCACTCTTACTGCGATGCAGTGGTGTACGTGAAGTTGAAAAACCAAGTGCGCCAGCTCGCAACGCTTCTTCAGTCAGTCTGCTCATCAGTGCAATGTCATCTGCAGTAGCAACTTCGTTGTTGGCACCGCGATCACCCATGACGAATGCGCGCAATGCGCCGTGCGCAATTTGTGTTCCAAAGTCAATGACGTGTGGCTTGCGTTCAAGTGCATCGAGATATTCAGGGAACGACTCCCACTCCCATGTAATACCCTCGACCATTGCCGAACCAGGAATATCTTCAACACCTTCCATGAGTTCGATAAGCCATTGATGTCGCTCGGGAATTGCAGGTGCAAATCCAACGCCACAATTGCCCATGACAGCGGTGGTCACTCCGTGCCAACTACTTGGTGTCATCCACGGATCCCATGTGGCTTGTGCGTCGTAGTGCGTATGCACATCGACCCAGCCCGGGGTGACCAGTAGTCCGTCGGCTTTGATGTGCTGATGTGCGTGTGCGGTGGAAATTTGGCCTGGCGGAGCAACCTCTGTGATCACACCATCGACAAAAGCGACGTCTGCAAGACGCGCTGGCTGACCCGATCCATCAACAACTGTTCCGCCGGTAATGACGGTGGTTTTCCCCGTATTCATAAGAGAAATCTACCCCGATGAGGTGAGGTGAAAATTTATATGCAGCGGTTGGTAATGGTGCCAACGCCTTCGAGCGTGGTTTCCACTACATCGCCGGGCTTGAGGTACACCTGTGGCTTGCGCCCGTGGCCAACACCAAATGGTGAACCCGTATAGATAACGTCGCCAGGAAACAGCTCAACAATGGTGGACATGTACGCAACGATGTGCGCAATGCCAAAAATCATGTCGCTAGTTTGCGTGTCTTGGCGTTGTTCGCCATTCACGGTGCAACCGAGTTGCAAATCGTCGCGCTTGTCATTGTTTGACATGTCGGTTACCCATGGTCCGATTGGGGAGTAACCAACGCGGCTCTTACCCAAACTGAACTGTGGTGGAGTGCCCATGTATTGCAAACCGCGATCAGAAACATCTTGACCAACGCACAAACCTGCAACATGGTCCCATGCTGAGGCTTCGTCAATGTGCCTGCCACCCTTGCCAACAATGATGACGAGTTCGGATTCGTAGTCAACGGTGTCGCTTAAAATTTCGATGTTTCCCGTAGGCGTATTTAGCGAACTTTGAAACTTGGCAAATACCAAAGGAAGTGGTGGCAATGGGCTGCCCATTTCTGCAGCGTGCTTGCGGTAGTTCAGACCAACCGCGAACATTTGACGCGGATGTGGAACTGGACACGAAAGATCGGCGATAGCAACAGGAGTGCCTGCGCTTGCATCAAGTGTTGCTGCAAGCTTCTTTAATACGTCCCAATGAGCAAAGCACTGCATCGGGTCTGCTGATAACGAGTTGTTGCTAGCAGTAGCAACATCAATTGCGCGAGGCGAGGAAATGTCGCCAACAATGAACTGCGCACGACCTTTGAGATTGGCAAGGCGAAGAGTCATGGTTGATGCCTATGCGCGACCGCGTGCGATGCGACGTTGAGCTTCTGCCTGCGCGCGAGCTGCTTTGTCTTTTTCTTTGCGTTCTGCACGTGCACGCTTCTTCTCTTCTTGTGCGGCTGCATCCTTGGTTGGTGCGGTGGCTGCAACTACAGGTGCGTTACCTGCAGAAGGAATGGCAAAACGTGGGTCGGTATTTACCAGTTTGCGGAATCCACCAAGCGATACAGAAAACTGAACGGCCATCAGGCGACATGCATCCAGGCTAAATTCTTCGATGAGTGATGGCAACACATTGTTCAAGTCTTCGAGGCTTGGGTCTTCCGATTTGTCGCCAAGAACTTCGATGGCCTTTTCTGTTGCGGCCTCGCCGAACAAAACGCCAGTGTCGAGGTAAGCCTTGCGAGCCTTCATCGCTTCGCGAACTTTTGGTGCAACAGTTGCAGCGTCATCAAACGTTCCTGCTGGAAGAGCGAGCACCTTGGCAAGCGCGTCGCGCAACTTTTCGTCTACTGCGGCTGCCAATTTGGCAATTGACTCATCGGAAATGGAGGTGAACACTGCCGCGTAACGACGTTCAAGCAAAATGGTGTCGCGAGAGTTGCTTACTGGCATGTTGGGTCCTTTTCGAAGTCTGGATTGTCGCTAAGAGCGACCCTTCAGTGTGTCAGGCAGTGACCCCCGTTCCTACTCGATAACCCCAATATTCGTATGCTGAGAAGGCGATGAAGGGTGCAACTCCGGCCATGGTGATGCTTGAGCGAAGCGGCATTGAGTTTGCGGTGCATGCATTTGATCACGATCTTGTCGATGCCGAGGAACTTGGGTACGGACGGGCAGCGGCACATGCGCTGGGCGTTGATGAATCTCGAGTGTTCAAGACGTTGCTCGCTCAGTCGGAAAAATCAGCTGTTGTTGCCATCGTTCCCGTGAGTGCTCAGCTGTCGTTGAAAGCACTTGCACTTTTGCTTGGAGTGAAGCGATGTGAGATGGTTCCCGCACAAGATGCGCAACGAATAACTGGATATGTTGTAGGTGGCATTAGCCCGTTTGGTCAAAAGAAAAAACTGTTCACTGTTCTTGACGAATCGGCAAGTGATCTGCCGACCATTTTTGTCAGTGGCGGCCGACGTGGTCTTGATGTAGAAGTTGCACCATCTGACTTAATTCGAGTTCTTGATGCACGATGTGGAGCAATTGCCTCAACCGATAATTAGTGGGTGACCAAAGCCTGTACTTCGCGAACAACCATTTGATGGCTTGCTGCAAACGTATAGTCACCAACCGTTCCACGTGCACCAAGACTGGTGGTGAACGTAATGTGCCATTGCACCGAGAGCTTTGCGGGAAATGCACCGGACGGGTGCATTGATGACGAGTGCGAGTAGGTGTACATGCATTTGCTACTCATGGTGTCGCCAAACATTTCTATCCATGGAAGACCGGGGCCATCACACGTAACTGGGCCAGAGCCGAGCGCACCATCACCCGGATCGAAGATGAGTTTCTTTGGAGTGGCCGTTGTAGTGACCGAAATGTATCCAGCGGGAGTAGGTACGCCAGCTGTAGCGCTAATTGGCACCCACATCAATGGATTAACCCAAAACCAAGTTCCAAGCTTGACGACTCCGCGTTGAGCAGGTGGCGCGAAGTTTCCCCACGGCGCAGGAATGTTGTCATACACAACAGATGTTGCTTGTTGCGCAAGTTGCGCAGTGGACACTTGTGGAATCCAATGGAACGTTGTCGCAGGTGTTCGATTGAAGCACGAGTACTCAAACAATCTGTATGTAATTCCACCAGAAACTTTTTCGACCATCGTCTCGTTGCCTGAGTGCGCATCATGTGGAATGGCTAATGACCATTCGCAATCTTGTGACGCTCCAGAACTACCTGGTGTTGCTCCATATTGAATACCCGCCATGATTTGGTTGCCGGTAATTCCTGCGGTGCTGGTTGAACTTCCGCCAATGGAATCGCCAGCATGCACTTCATTCGGTAGTGCAGCAATGAATACAACACCAGTTGCAATGGTCAGTTTGCGAATCCACATATGTCTGCTCCGATCTTTCGTTTGGTGGCTATGGATGAAACCCATTTCCATATGCCATGGTCGAGATGCACGGTCCACACCATGAATGCCGAAATGACTGAATCGTCAAACACGATGTCGTCGGCAGCGCTGTTGATCTGACCAGAATCGAACAGCACTACCGAGTCAAAGATGCATGTGTGCACAGTTGCTCGAATGGTGTCGATCATTTCCACAGATTCAATGCGCACGCGCAATTTTCCGGCGTCTTTGCGTGTGTATAAATGTCCAACGACACGTTCATTCATGATTGAAGTGAGTGAGTTGAACAGTTGACTGCCCTTCACTGCCATCTGGCGAACAGGGCATTGTTCGGGGGTTCGGCCACATTGCGCACGCTGTTGCGAAATGCGACTGAAGTCGCTCACGATGCGTTGTGTGACGTCGGTGCTGGTGGCTATTACCGACTCAACTCGATCGCTCGGAGCAATGGTCGTGGAGGTTGGCGCTGGCGACGTTGGTGTAGCCGAGATAAAGGTGAGTTCATTGCTAGGTGAGCCGCAACTTGCTGCAAGGACAACAAGAGGTATGCCGAAGCGCATATACCGCGTAAATGATTTGGACATGTCTGCCTCCGCCGATGCAGGAATTGTCAATAGTGATGTGGACGAACTGTGTATGTGGATACTGCCAAAAATTGAGAAATTTCAAAAATTGACGATTGGGATCTGACGGTAGAGTTGATGAACCCCAAAATGAGCCAACAACACCCTGACCTTCCCGCCGAGCAGGCCTATATAGACCATGCTTATGCCTGCCTGGATAAGAGCCGCGAGGATGCCTGGCACATTCGGGAATTGAATGAGGCAAGCACAGGTGGCACCTTTCAGGCCCGTTACGAACGCAATGCTTTCGACGAGCAGTTGCTGCAACGCCTAACCACATTGGATTTGGGCGATTCCGCACTGGTGTTTGGTCGGATCGATCGCTTTGCCGAAACCCCAGATGAAATTGAAAGCTTCCACATTGGGCGTTTGGCAGTTGCCGATGAACAACGTGAACCCGTGGTGGTGGACTGGCGTGCCCCAGTCGCCGAACCGTTTTACCGAGCAACGGGTCGCGAAACTATGGGTCTCGCGCGACGTCGACATTTTTCAGTTCAAGGCCGCGAGCTGCAGGGCATTGAAGACGAATTGTTCGGTGAAGGTCACCTTGGACTTGGGCACGATGAAGGATTAGGCGGTGACCCGCAAGTGGGAGTGAAACACGATGGCACAGGCCTTCGCGGGTACAGCACACTTATCTCTGCTCTGTCGCGTGGTCGTACTGGGCAACTTGGCGACATCGTTGCCACTATTCAGTCAGAACAAGATCAAATCATTCGCGCTCCACAAAGCGGCGTATTGGTCGTGCAAGGTGGACCAGGAACGGGAAAGACCGTTGTTGCGCTTCATCGTGCTGCGTATTTGTTGTACACCTATCGATTCCCGCTTGAAGATCAGGGTGTATTAGTAGTTGGACCAAACCGAGTGTTCTTGCGATACATCGAACAGGTGTTGCCGTCTCTCGGTGAAGCGGGCGTGCAACAAGTTGTACTTGCCGACCTTGTGCCAGGACACCGCGTTGGTCGAGTTGAAGATGACGATACAAAGCATGTGAAGGGCGACATTCGTATGTCGAAGTTCATCGCAGCTGCAGTGCGCGACCGCGAACGACCATTACGCGATGACTTAGTGATTCCATTTGGTGCTGAGTATTTGCGACTTCGCGTAGCCGAGTCGTCTCGCATCGTTCGCGACGCACGTCGTCGGTATCGCCGTCACAATGCCGCAGCGCGATGGGTAGAAACCGAAGTAGTAGTGGCCATGGCTGCTACTAGTAAGCGTGAAGAGATCGATATCGAAGCATTGCGCGACAGCCTGCGCGACATTCCGGAATTCCGCGCGGCCATTATTCGCATGTGGCCAGTGCTCAGCCCAGGTGAAGTGCTGCACGACTTGTTTGGTTCACGCGCGCTTGTGCGCTCTGCTGCACAAAATATTCTTAAGGACAGCGAATGGCCACTGCTCGTGCGCGAGCGCAGCGAATCGCTTGCCGAAGTGCACTGGGCAGAAAGCGATGTTGCTCTGCTTGATGAAGTGTTATCGCTTATTGGTCCTCGACCACGCAAAAGCGGTCGCATTGATGAATCCGATGAAATGCGCCTGTATGGGCACATCATTATTGACGAAGTTCAAGACCTCACGCCGATGCAATTGCGCATGATGAATCGTCGTTCACTCAATGGTGCAATGACTGTGGTTGGCGACTTGGCGCAGGCAACGGGAGCATTTGCGCCAAACGATTGGCAAGACTTGTTGCGTTACTTGCCAACGAAAAAAGAAGCCCAAATTATTAACTTGTCTGTTGGGTATCGAATTCCTGCACAAATTATGGCGCTTGCCGACAAGGTGCTGGCCGTTGCAGCACCTTCGCTCATTCCGCCACAGTCGGTGCGTGAAGGCGAATTCGGGCCAGACATTGTGCGTTCGTCATCGGCAGAGCGATTGCTCGATGATGTTGTGACACAGACTCGTCTGATGATGGAAAATGTCACAGGCGGCAACGTGGCAATTGTGTGCCCCGATGCAATGACCGACTCGGTTTCTGCAGTTCTTACGCGCGAAGGATTGCAACACGGCCGTGCAAACAACACAGCACTCGACACTCGACTTACCGTCGTTCCTGTGGGTGTGGTGAAAGGGCTTGAACTTGACGGTGTGGTGGTTGTTGAGCCAGCTGCAATTGTTGCTGCGCAAGAGCACGGATTACGTGCGCTCTATGTTGCACTTACTCGTTCAACTCAACGACTAACGGTTGTGCATCATCGCGACTTGCCAGCAGCGATGAAGGGCAACTAGTTAGCTACAGCGTTTCAATTACGAGTGAAAGAAAACGCAATGCTTTGTCGGCATCGGCTGGACGATTGCGTTCTACCGAAGAAGCAGCAAGATCAATAATGCGTTGCATGTCTTGCATGAATTGATCGCCACGGTCTGCAATTTGTGGTTGCAGTACCTTCCATATTTCTCGAATTTCGGCGAGCTTCGTCTTTGACATGTCGCCATTGCTATCGCTTATGGCCTTGGACATCTCTCCAATTGCGGTATGCAATTGAGTGAATAGCTCAGTTGCTGTGCCAGTTGGAACCACCGTGGTTGGGGCTACGAGCGTGGAAGTTGGAGCGGTGTTAACAATGGTGGTTGAACATGCTGCAAGCGAGCACATTGCTACTACTGCAAGGGAACACCGCGAAACGAAGGTCATGCCCGGACAAGAATTCGATTGCTGGCAAACGAAGTGAGGTTGATGTCAGTGTCATGCAAGCGAACGGTGAGTGATCCATCTGCTGAAGAAGTAGTGACAGTGCCGGTCACGCCTGGCGTGAGTTTTGCTGATTCAAGAAACTCAAGCATTCCCGGCGCATATTCGAGCTCTTCAGTAATGCGCGAGACGGTAAATGCTGAACCAACATGTACGTCGACAAGAGGGTGAGTTGGCTCTTCAATGTAATTGGAACCCGGAATGGGATTGCCGTGAGGGCATGTTGTTGGATTGCCGAGCAATCGGGTAATTGCTTCTTCCACATCGGGGCTTAACACGTGCTCCCACTTACATGCTTCGTGGTGGGCAAGCGCCCACGGAAGGCCAAGAATGTCGGTGAGGAAACGCTCGGCGGTGCGATGTTTGCGAACTACAGATTCGGCAAGCTTTTCGCCTTCTTGCGTAAGCACGATGCGGGTGCCACGCAAGCGAATCAGGCCTTCAGTCTCCATGCGCTTAATCATTTCGGAAACTGAAGGACGAGAAACATCAAGCCGTTCGGCAACGCGCGCCTGAATGACGTCTAAGTGGTCTTCGCGAAGTTCAAAAATGCATTCGCAGTATTCTTCAAATGCGGGGTGGTGTTCACCGGGGTGCGCCATGAATATCAGGTTACTCCGAGTCAACTCCGCGCAAGCCAGCCCAAAGCAAGTTGGCGATTTGTCTACCTGTCTGTTCGCCAGTAAACGCGATGTTGTTATTGATAAGAAAGCGCGCAACTCCTTCGCTGGCACCTGCAACTCCATGAGCAAGAGTGCGCACATGAATTGGGTCTAAGTCGATAGCGATAAGTGGTGCAATGGATTCTGCAGAACGATCTAATACTTTGCGGATTGCAATGGTGAATTCTTCGTCATTTTGCGTTCCGCTTTCAAACAGAAACTTGAATGCGTTTCTGTCTCGTTCTACCCAGGTGAAGAAAGCAACCATTCCCGCTTCTACTTGTGCTTGACCATCGGTAAGTCCACTGGTTGCAGCGGTCAACACTTCAATCATGCGATCACCTACATGGTCGATGATTGCAAGAAATAACGCGCGCTTGGATTCGTAATGCTGATACACCACCGGCTTTGTTACGCCAGCTGCTTCGGCGATGTCGTTCATTGATGTGTCGTGAAAGCCTTTTGTGGCGAACACCGAAAGTGCAACGTCGAGAACTTGTTCTTTGCGTTCAATAGCGGGGAGTCGAAGTGCCATGTTGATTTCCGGTTACTTACCGTTCAGGCGATCTTCTTTCTCGGCAGCTTTAATTGCGTAACCAAGAACAATGGACGGCGCGAGAAGAATTGAACCAACAACGAGACCGCCAGTTGCGAGTTCGCCAACGAGTGGGGTGAACGACGTTGCCAGTCCGGCAAATACTGCGACAATAGACACTCCAAAACTGAGATATCCCACTCGTTTGGCCAGCTTTGTCCAGTGATCGATGAGTGCGCGGCGAAGGCGAACAGGGTCGTCTGAAACGCCAACAGTCTCGGCTTGTTTAGAGGGTTGAGGGGAGGAAGTCATAACCTTGCTTCTCATGGTAGATCGCAGAGACCAACAATGAGCAAGGGCGTAGTGCTTGTTGATTGGCGCGACGACGTGGTTCTGCTCACCCTGAATCGACCTGAGCGTAGAAACGCCGTAGATCTTGCATCTCTGCAACTCATTCGCGAAGCCCAGGTAGAAGCTGAACTGCGCAAAGTGCGCGCGCTGGTATTGACTGGCGCCCCACCAGCATTTTGTTCAGGAGCCGATTTGTCGGGTGTGCGCGAGGAAGTATTTCACGAAGCGTTGAGCGAGGTTCTGCACGGATTTACTCAACTGCCGTGCGTCACTATTGCAGCAATTGACGGACCAGCGCTTGGTGCAGGAGCGCAACTGGTTGTCTCCTGCGATGTGCGTGTTGCTACACCAACAAGTGTGATTGGCGTGCCGGCTGCGAAATTGGGCTTAGTAGTGAATCATTGGACGATTGAGCGAATAGTTCGCGAACTGTCGTGGCCGGTTGCACGAAACATGTTGCTGACGGCAAGTAACTATTCGGCCGAAGAGTTAGCGCGCATGGGTCCAATTCAGCGTTTAGGAACTCTTGACGACGCGCTTGCATGGGCAAGTGAGATTGCCAAACTTGCGCCACTCACCATCCGCGGTCACAAAGTTGCGCTGGAGTCAAGTGCAGGTGAGCCACATGTTGATGCATTAGTAACCGCTTGTCGCGAAAACGCTCTTGCAAGCAATGATGCGCGCGAAGGCAGAGAAGCGTTCATGGAAAAACGTCAGCCAAAGTTCACGGGTTCGTGATGGCACTAGATTCAGTGATCAATTTTGTCGATGCAGTTGCGGTGTACAACGGGTATCCCGCGTTGGCCGGCGTAACTCTGAGCGTTTCGCGAAATGAAATTGTTCTGTTGCAAGGACCAAACGGCGCAGGCAAGTCAACGTTGCTTCGAGCCTGTGCAGGATTGATGCCCGTTATTCGTGGCACGGCAAACGTGCTGGGTTTCGACCTGACTGTTGACCGCGATTCAGTGCGCGAGCGTGTTGGATTGCTTGGTCATCAAAACGGATTGTTTGGCGAACTGACCATTGCCGAAAATGTGTCGTTCTGGTCGACGGTTGTCGGAGCATCCGTGCAAGAACAAACTTCTGCAATGGAACGAATGGCCATTGATGGCAAGTTGGCAAACCGCAGAGTTTCTGAATTGTCTGCCGGCCAGAAGCGCCGTTGTGCATTGGCCTGCCTCGTGGTGCGACGTGCGGAATTGTGGTTGCTCGATGAACCCCATGCGGGTCTCGACGCAAAGGGTCGCGATGAAATTGATCGCATTGTGAAAGAAGCTGCTGCCTCTGGCGCAACGGTTGTCGTGGCCTCTCATGAAATAGAACGAGCACAACAACTTGCCACGCGAACAGTGTCGCTAGTTGCTGGTCAGGTGCGTGATTCGTTATGAGTATGTCGGTCAGTCGCATTGCGCGCGCAGTAGCTGCGAAAGATTTGCGAATTGAATTGCGTTCGCGCGTGGTGTCGAATCAGGTTTTGCCATTTTCTGGGCTAGTCATGATCATGTTTGCCTTTGCACTTGACAACGATGATGTACTGCAACGAGTTGCTGGCGGTTTGGTGTGGCTAGCAACCTTGTTTTCACTGTTCATTTTGGTACAGCGAACGTTTGCAGTAGAAACTTACGATGGAGCGCTTGACTCGCTTCGTGTTGCTGGTGTAAATCCACAGGGGATATTTGTTGGAAAGTCAGTTGCACTGTTCGTGCAATTGCTGGCGCTCGAGTCGGTGTTATTTCTTTCCGCAATCGTGTTGTATCGCGTGAATGTGGATGGATCGGGATTAGTGCTATTGGTCACTTGTGTACTGTGCGCTTCAGCCGGATTGGCCTTCGTAGGTACTCTGTATGGCGGTTTGACTGCAGGTGCACGAGGTCGTGAAACATTGCTTCCACTGCTTTTGCTTCCGGTAGTCGCTCCAGTATTGATCTGTGCAACTCGGGCAACTGAGTCGGCATTGAGAAGTGGTGGAGTAACCGTTGGCGAAGGGTGGCCGTGGGTAGGAGTGCTTGCGGTTTTCGCTGCAGTGTTTGGGTTAGGTGGCCTGCTGTCATTTGGCTCGCTAATTGAGGAATGATGAAGGACAATACATATGAATTCTGAGGCGCAGGCAATTAAAGGGGTAGGCACACCGGCCACTCGCATGTACGGGTTGATGGCCATTGTCGCTCTTGGTTGGGTGTTGCTTGGAGGATTGATTTTTACTCCTGAAGATGCGGTGCAAGGCGATGCAGTGCGCATTATGTACGTGCATGTGCCAACAGCATGGGTTGCCTACTTGGCTTTCATCGTTACTGGCGTGGCATCGGCGTGTTGGATGATCGGCAAAAAACATTCACTGGGTTTCGATCGTGTTGCAGGTGCATCGGCTGAAGTCGGTGTGGTGTTCATGGGGATGACTTTGCTGAGTGGAAGCTTGTGGGGACGCATTACGTGGGGAACATTTTGGGTGTGGGACCCGCGCCTTACGACTACGGCATTTATGTTCGTTACCTATATTGGTTACTTAGCTGTACGAGGTTTAGGTGGAACTGCGCAACAGCGTGCACGTCGTTCCTCAGTGATTGCATTACTTGCAGTTCTGGAAATTCCGCTGGTGCACTTCAGCGTGGTCATGTGGCGTTCATTGCATCAGCGTGCAACGGTGTTAAGCCCAGATGGCGATATCAAAATGGACGGACTCATGCTGTTCACCTTGTTGTTCGGTGTATTCGGATTCTCGGTGTTGTTCGCTTGGTTGGTGTCGCATCGCCAGCGCATCATGACAATGCAAGACGCGCAGCAAACTTCGGCACTTGATGCTGCAGTAACCGAGCGACTGAAAGAGGCACAAGTATGAATCACGCTGGATTCATCATCGCGGTATATGGCGTTACCTTTGGCGTGATTATTGGTCTGGCTGTGTACACCATGAAGCAAGGACGCAACTTGTCGCGCACAGTTGCCGATAAGGACAAACCGTGGACTTAACTCCGCGCACGTCGTCAGACAACGCGCCACTCGCACCACGCAAACGCAATCGCAAATGGAAATACGTGGCCATGTTGGTGGTGGTTGCCTCCGCAGGCGGGTTTATTGTGTCGCAATTCCTGACATCTGCCATTGACTTTTATTGCAACGTTGACGAAATTGGTCATCGAACTGGCTGCGAAGCAAACCGCAGACTTCGAGTGCAAGGAGTGGTTGAAAAGGATTCATTGAAGTCGGGTGCAGGGCGTACAACTTTTGTGATGGTGTTTAATCATCAATCAATAGATGTGATGTACGACGGCGATCCGGGTGGAATTTTTCAGGAATGTATTCCAGTCGTTGCGCACGGTCGATTAGTGGGCGACATTTTTGAAGCGAATCGCATTGAAGTGAAGCATTCAAATCAATACGTTGCAGCTAACCCAGACCGACTTGCACAATCGAAAGCAGAACCGTGTTCGCAGCAAGCGGGATAAACGGCGCGCTCGGTCGCGCGATGCTGTTAGTAGGGATAATCGGATCGCTGTTCGGCGCGATTGCTGCAATTTCAAGTGCGCGTCAGCGAGATCAGGCAGTTGCAAAACTCATTCCGCGGTTTGCCATCTTGGTGTTTGCAGCAGGTTTTGGTGCGTTTGCCGTAATGGAACGAGCCATGATCACTCGAGATTTCTCGCTTGCCTATGTGCAAAAGGTGGGCAGTGTTTCCACGCCAGCAGTGTTCAACTTTGCGGCAGTGTGGAGCGCCCTCGAGGGTTCCATCCTCATGTGGGTGCTCATCCTTGCTGGCTACACACTTGCGGTGACGTTTTGGTTGCGTAAAAAGATGGACGATGTGTTGTCGCGTTACGCACTTGGCGTCATGTTCATCGTGTCGATGTTTTTCTTCGTGCTTTCCTTTGGCCCAGCCAACCCGTTTGCCGCTGGCCCAGCAGGAGTGTTTGACGGACCTGGTCCGAACCCGCTGTTGCAAAATCACTTACTCGTAATGTTCCATCCGCCCATGTTGTATTTGGGATATGTAGGAATGACTGTGCCGTTTGCATTTGCCATTGCCGCACTGATTACTGGGCGAGTGGGCGAAGGTTGGTTGCTTGCAACACGACGCTGGACGTTGTTTGCATGGGGCTTCCTCACGATCGGCATTGTTCTCGGTTCGTGGTGGAGCTATGAAGTGTTGGGTTGGAGTGGCGTGTGGGCATGGGACCCGGTTGAAAACGCGTCGTTGCTTCCGTGGATTACCGCTACTGCATACATTCACTCGGTGTTGGTGCAGGAACGTCGTGGCATGTTGCGCGTGTGGAACCTGTCGCTGTTGGTTTCTACTTTCAGCCTCACCATTTTGGGAACGTTCCTCACGCGTTCTGGAGTGTTGAACAGCGTTCACGCATTTAGCCAAAGTGCCATCGGTCCTTGGTTGCTTACATTTTTTGCTGTCATCGTTATCGTTTCTGTTGGTCTTATTGGCTGGCGCGGAGACCGACTGCATTCGCCTGGAAGCATCGACTCGCCGTTGTCGCGCGAAGGTGCGTTTCTTGCCAACAATGTGTTATTCGCAATTTTTGCATTCGTGGTGTTGTTGGGAACAGTGTTCCCATTGATTGTCGAAGCGCTGCAATCACGAACCATTGTCGTTGGCGAGCCGTTTTTCAATCGACTCACTATTCCAATTGGAATCACCATGCTTACGATCATGGCCATTGCGCCGGTGTTGCCATGGCGTAAGGCGTCGCAAGAACTGTTGTCGAAGCGGTTGTTCTGGCCAGCGTGGTGTGGAGTGATTGCACTTGCGGGAAGCGTGTGGGTTGGCGCAACTGGTCTTGCTCCGCTGCTTACGTTTGCGCTCGGTGGTTTCGCGTCTGGCTCTGCATTGCGCCAAGTGGTGTTGGCAACTCGCAGACAGGGGCTTCGCGGGCTTGTTGGCAGAGCAAATGGTGGAATGATTGTGCACCTTGGCGTCATCATCATTGCTGTTGCCCTTGCGGCGTCAAACAGTTTCACACACAGTCAAGAACTGAATTTGGAAGTGGGCAAAGTAGCGACGTTTAGCGGGCACACTTTTGAACTTGTTGATGTCACTGAGGAAAAGACTGATCGCGCAACTGCGGTGAAGGCGTTAGTAAAAGTTGACGGCGGAAAGGCCTATGCACCAGCAATTACCAAGTTCACCAAGCAAGGTATGAACGTTGGTACGCCATCGGTAAAGACCGGGCTTGCAAACGATATTTATCTCACGCTCGAGCCACCAGTTCGTCAAGACGAAAATAAGGCCCGAATCAAAGTGTTTATTAAGCCACTGTTGCTGTGGTTGTGGATAGGCGGTGGCCTCATGGCGTTGGGAACATTGCTTGCTGCATTTCCTGGGCGTCGTCGCAAGCCAACTTCACCTACGTCTGACGATGATTTTGCTGCTGACCTTTTGGTGACGCTGTGAGCGCAACGAGTAGTTCAAGAAAGCGCGTCGCGCCAATCATTGCATCGGTTGTTGGTGCACTGTTGGTTGCGTTTCTCTGGGTGTTGGTTACGGCAAAGCCAAACACAGCAGACGAAGCGGATTCTCCATTGCTCGGCCAACCTGCGCCTTCTGTAGTTACGACAACATTGAACGACGAAGAATTTGTATTGTCACGCAGAAAAGGAAGTTGGATTATTTTCAACTTCTTTAACTCAACTTGTGTTCCATGCGTAGCCGAACACGCAGAACTTGTGGCGTTCAATGAGCGCGAATCAACTGCAGCAGACCCTGCCGAGATGTACACCGTAATTAACGACGACAATGATGATGCGGTACGCGCATTCTTTTCAAAGAACGGCGGCGATTGGCAAAAACTTCGTGACATTGATGGTGCGATTTCGGTTGCGTTTGGTGTTGCAAAGGTTCCGGAAACCTGGATCATTGACCCAAATGGATATGTGCGTCTTCGCATTGCCGGAAAACTTTCAACAGGCTTGCTCGATGAACAACTCAATCTCTTGAAAAAGCAGTTTGGTTCGTGATGAATTCGAAATCAGTAAACAATAAGTGGTCCTGGATGTTGGTTGTTCTGTCTGCGGTTGCGCTTTTAGTTTTTGGCAGCACGCGGTCCTCTGGTCCGCAAACTCAAGCCGACCGTATTGACGCAATCACCAAAGTGCTGGCGTGTCCAACGTGCCAGGGCGAAAGTGTGTACGTATCACGCGCTTCTGCGGCTGAGTCCATTCGCGCCGAAGTTGCACGACAAATTGCGAGCGGTCAGCGATCAGACGATGAAATCATCGCCTACATCGAGGCCCGATTTGGCAGTCGAGTGTTATTGGTGCCGCGTTCAACTGGGCTTGACTCATTGATTTGGGTGCTTCCTGTATTTGCACTTGTATGTGCAGTGGGAACATTGGGTTTTGCGTTCCGTCGTTGGAAAGTGGTGGGAAGCGATTCCATTTCAGAAGAAGACGCGCAATTAGTGGAACGTGCGCTTCGCGAAGAGCGATAGTCAATGATGAACCCAGATGAACTTGCACGTTTAGAGGAAGAGCGCAACTTTCTGCTCGATTCCTTGCGCGACGTTGAACGTGAACGCGCTGCAGGAGATATTGACGATGTGGACTATGCAACACTGAAGTCTGGCTACACACAGCGCGCTGCCGACGTTTTGAAAGCGATTGAAGCTGGTCAGTCAATGTTGAAAGAACGCGCACCGAAATCTCGCGCAAAAGCCATTGTCGTGTCGTGTTGCGTAGTGCTGTTCGCTTGCATTGCAGGTTGGTTGGTTGCAGCGCAGTCGGGTCAGCGCTTGCCAGGGCAAACAAGTAGCGGTGGCATTGAAGACTCCACCGCTTCGCTGTTATCGCAAGCACGAGCCATAAATTTCAGCGATCCACAGAAAGCAATTGAGTTCTACAACCAGGTGGTGAAACTCGATCCTGACAACACTGAAGCACTCACGTATCGCTCGTGGCTCATTGCTCTTATTGCTCGTGATGCCGCAGACGACATCAAGATTGTTGCGCTTGCTGCTGCGACACAAGGGCTTGAGCACGCTATTGAAGTTGATCCGAATTATCCAGACGCACATTGCTTCTTGGGAATTGTGCGATTCCGATTGGCCGCCGATGCAGTCGGTGCGAAAGAACAGCTCGATATTTGTGCTGCGTCAAACCCACCTGCTGAAGTGATGGGGTTTGTCACGTCAATTATTGAAGAAGTCAACGCAGCGATTGCAGGTTGAGTTAGTCAAAGCGTGGTGGCGGCCAAGCGTGGCCACTTACGAACACATCACCGCGGCGATTCAGCACCCACACTGAACCTTTACGCGAATCGCGAAAGCCGCTTACTTCCATTCCGCGTCGCTCAAGTGCGTCTATAACTTCGGGAATCACATCTCCGTGGCTGCACATCACCGCACCCTCTGGCAATGTATGCATCCAATTGACGGTGTCAATGAAGTTGACGCCTTCTGCAAGCAAATCGTGTTGGTGAACTGGAAGTCCGATTTTGGCGGCAAGCGGCTCGAGCGTTTGTACGCATCGAAGGTACGGACTGGAGTACAACACGGTTGGGTTATGAGCGCTGATTTCTGTGGCTATGGCAACTGCTTGCCGTACACCAACATCATCGAGGGGTCGCAACGTATCGTCGTCGTCCCACTGGCTTCGCTTTCCGGCCTTTGCGTGGCGCACCAAAAATAGTGACATCAATACTGAATCTAGTGGTGAGTTGAGGCAAACTATCTACGAGGTATCTATGGGATTTTTTGATCGCAACCGAGAAGACGTTGTTAAGCGTGGATACGACGGTAACCGTCTGCCGAGCGGACAATATTTAACTGAGCGTTTCCCAGTACTTCATGTTGGCGATGTTCCGACGTATCAGCCAGGCGAGTGGGACTTAAAAGTTTTTGGTGCCGTGAAAAATGAGTTCACCATCAGCTTTGACGAACTGAAGTCGATGCCTTCAACCACCTTGACTACAGACATTCACTGTGTGACGAAGTGGTCAAAGTTCGACACAGTGTGGCGTGGAGTAAAAGTTCGTGAGCTTTTTGATCGCGCTGGAGTAAAGCCAGAAGCAGCGTTCGTGATGGGCCATGCAGAATACGGATACACCGCGAACTTGCCACTTGCAGACATCATGCGTGACGAGTCAATGGTGGTGTACGAATACGACGGAGAAGACATCGAACCAATTCACGGTGGCCCAGTTCGTTTGCTGATTCCGAATTTGTATTTCTGGAAGTCGCCAAAGTGGTTGCGTGGTCTTGAACTTCGCGAAACTGATGCTCCAGGTTTCTGGGAACAAAACGGATATCACATGTACGGCGATCCGTTTTTAGAGCAGCGCTTTTGGGGCGACTAAACCAGCACTAAATAGTGGTGGCGCAAAATGTGTCGCCCTGTGGCAACGACGCTGACGTTTCTGGAGAAGTGTCACCGTAAATTGCGGTGAGCATTCCTTTCACCATTCCACGATCTACAGCACAAATAACCGGGTGCTCAATTGCAACATCGCCGAACGGGCAATGGTTGTTCACAATGCGCAGTTGATTGTTGCGCTGGTCGGTGTGTGCTGCAAAACCATGTGCGGTGAGCGCGTCGGCGACTGCTTGCATTGCTGCGCGTAATGATTTGTGTCCTGCTGCAAGGTCGTCGCCTTGCATTCCGGCTGCCATTGCCAATCCGTATTGTTGACCAACCTCTTCGGCCATTGCCTCTGCTTTGTCTGGTGGAAGCAACGCAAGAGTTTTTCCCAGTAGCGACAGCACCAAGTCGTCGCTGCGAACAGGAAACGAAAGAGTGGTGTCGGCAGCCGCGCGATACAACTTTGATGGCCGGCCTGCGCCTCCGCGTTCGTGGCGGTCAACGGCAACTTCCAGGTATCCGCCTGCTGACAATTTGTCGAGGTGGTGTCGTGCAACGTTTGGGTGGACATCAAATTTTTCAGCCACTTGAGCAGCAGTGACGCCTGACTCGTTTTCACGAGCGAATAGGTACACCGCACGACGCGTTGGGTCTCCGAATGCCGAGGTAATTGCAGACACCTGCGCGGTGAAGGATCCCGAGGTGAGGTTGGCAGACTTGCTCGACACACAGGTATTGTACCTATGGCCATAGTGGAAATTATTGGAGCCCCATGTCAACCCCCACAACAGATCAAATTATTGAAGCCCTACGCCCTGTAGAGGACCCAGAGCTACACCGTTCCATTGTCGACCTCGGAATGGTGCGCGACGTAGAAATGAAGGGCGGCGTAGTCAGCCTGACTGTGGTGCTTACCATTGCCGGTTGTCCATTGCGTAATGAAATTCAAAATCGCGTTGGTACCGCTTTGCGGTCACTTGATGGCGTAAAAGATGTTGCATTGAACTTCGGCGTAATGAATGATGAAGAGCGCGCAAAGGTTCGCGAAATGCTGCATGGCAACCCAGGTGCAACTGCTGGTTCGCAACCAGCACAAGGACACGCTTCGGGTCGCGAAATTTCATTTGCACAACCTGGTTCAAAAACTCGACCAATTTTGGTTTCCTCCGGCAAAGGTGGTGTAGGAAAATCCAGCGTCACCACCAACCTCGCAGTTGCGCTTGCAGCGCAGGGATACAAAGTTGGCATTGTTGACGCCGATATTTACGGCTACTCAATTCCGCGCATGCTTGGTACCGATCGCGATCCCGTCGTGATTGACAACATGTTGTTGCCTCCCGAGCAGTGGGGTGTTCGGTGCATCAGTATCGGATACTTCGTGCCGGAAGGACAAGCTGTGGTGTGGCGCGGACCAATGTTGCACAAAGCGTTGGAGCAATTCCTTACCGACGTGTACTGGGACGAACCAGACTTCTTGCTCATCGACATGCCGCCAGGAACGGGTGACATTGCATTGAGCCTCAGCCAGTACCTGCCGCGTGCAGAAGTGCTGGTAGTAACGACGCCGCAAGAAGCAGCGCAGAAGGTTGCCAAGTTGTCGGCAGCAATGGCCACAAAAGTGAACTTGCCAGTTCGCGGCATCATCGAGAACATGTCGTGGTTCACGGGTGATGATGGTGTGCGCTACGAACTGTTTGGCAGCGGAGGCGGACAGTCATTGGCTGACGAACTAAATGTTCCGTTGCTCGCACAAATTCCACTCATGTCTGCGTTGCGCGAAGGCGGCGATGATGGTCGTCCAATTGCAGCTGTTGCTCCAGACAGCGAAATTGGTCAGATCTTTGCTGGATTGGCGAAACGCATTGCAGAAGAAATGAAGCCAAAGAAAATTTTCAGCGCAGCGCTGAAAGTGAATTAGCCTGCAAGTACTTCACTTCAACGAACGGAACAACTATGGAAATTCGCATCGGAATTCAACAATCAGTACGTGAACTCATGGTGGAGATCGACGACGAAAAGGCGCAAGCCAAGGCAAAGACTGCTGCTGAAGCGGCGCTTACCGGTAAGACCGAAGTGCTGTCGTTGGTCGATAATCGCGGTCGCGAAGTGATTGTTGCTTCAGCGAAACTTGCGTACGTGGAGTTTGGTGCACCAGAAGGCGCACGCAAGCTCGGCTTTGGGAGCTGACGCTGCCACGACTGCTTGATCACCGCTTGCTCTTTGTAACGGGCAAGGGTGGAGTAGGAAAAACAACATTTGCTAGTGCGCTAGCCAGCTTTGCTGCATCCATCGGCAAGAAGACATTGATTGTTGAAATGGACGACAAAGGTGCGCTCGCGCGTTCGTTGGCCACAACCGAGTTGCAATTTGCCGCTCGCGAGGTTTCGCCAAACCTGTTCGCCATGTCGATGAACACCGAAGACTCGTTGCGTGAATACATTCGATTGTTCGTAAAGAACCCTCTCGTGAACACGTTTGGTCCGCTTGCCAAGATTTTGGATTTCGTTGCCAATGCAGCGCCAGGGGTAAAGGAAATACTTGCAGTTGGCAAACTGTGCTGGGAAGTGCGAGAGCACAACTACGACATCGTCATTGTTGATGCTGAGGCAACTGGGCACATCGTTGCTCAAGTTGATGCACCTGCAATTTTGTCGGGGTTAGTGCAAGTGGGAGTCATTCGCGAACAAACCAAATGGATGCAAGAGATGTTGCACGATAAGGCAACCACTGGTGTGGTTATTGTGGCCACGCCAGAAGAAATGCCGGTTCTTGAAACCATGCAGCTACTGGACACATTGCACAACACCACCAATGTTGGCGTTTCTGCTGTGGTGGCTAACCGAGTGCACGATGACGTAGTGCAGGGTGGCGATGTTGCTGTTTTCAATTCGTTGTGGCAAGCTGTTCAGTCGAATGCAGTGCCAAGTGACGCTGTCGAAGCATTGCGTGCGCCGATGCAATTACTGAATGTGGCAACCCAGCGACGTCAAAACGAAGTAGGCAACCTTGAACAATTGGTTGCGCGCTCACGTGAAGGCGGAGTCATGTTTATGTCGTTAATGGATATTGATGCCCACGATCACGATGTAGTTACAAGCATGACGCAGGTGCTGAAAGACGAGTTGCAATGAAGTCGTTGCGAACCGTGTTAGAAACCGGACGCCTGGTTGTAGTGACGGGAAGTGGTGGAGTGGGAAAAACCACCATGTCGGCCGCACTTGGCGCATTTGCCGCTTCGCAATACAACCGTCGCGTGTTGGTTCTTACCGTTGACCCAGCGCGCAGGCTTGCCGATGCACTTGGTCTTGAGTCGTTTGGAAACGCTGTAGTGGAGATTGAGTCGTCGGCTCTGACTCGAAATGGAACGCCACCTGCTGGCCGCATGTTCGCCGCCATGATTGATACAAAAGCAAGCTGGGACGAACTGATTGCGCGGTGCGCACCGAATACCGATGTGCGCGACAAAGTGTTGTCAAATAAGTTGTATCGAAACCTCACGGAGCGTTTTGTGCACAGTCACGACTACATCGCAATGGAGCGACTGTTCGAGGCGCAGCAATCGAATGACTACGACTTGGTCATTGTGGACACGCCACCTTCGCGTAATGCGCTGGATGTGTTGGATGCACCAAAACGAATGAAAGAGTTCTTTGGTTCGAGGCTTTTGAAGTTGCTTACAACGCAGGCACAATCGCGATTATTTTCGCTTGCGGCCAAACCTTTTTTCTTGGTTGCAGACCGCATTCTTGGGGCACGTTTCCTTACCGACATCACCGAATTCTTCACGTTGTTCCGCACGATGGAAGAAGGGTTTGTGAAACGCGCAAATGAAGTAGAGGCGGTGCTCAAACAACAGGACACTTCATTCATGGTGGTAACCACACTTGAATCTGCGCCGCTACATGAAGCCGAGTTCCTCATTGACGCATTGCGCGAGCGCGGCTTCTCGCTCAACACCGTGATCGCCAATCGTGTTACGTCGAAGGAGTTGATTGAACAGGCGCAAGATGCATTGGCCAAGTTGGAGGCGTCCGTTCAGGACCCATCATTTGTGCAGGCAGTAGTGAAGGCCACTGAGGCCGTTGAGCCAACTGCGGGTCAGATTTCTCGGGTGGTTTCAACCATTTCCCGCAAGTCAGCCGAGGCGGTGCGCAAAGGCGAGTTAGAACACATCACGCTTGAAGCCCTACGCAAACGAAGCTCGGACTCACAAGCCGAACTCTGCATTTGCGCAATTAGTGGCGCTGAAATTGCTCGGGCTACTGCTCTAGTTGCTCTGGGTGAATCTGTGCACCCTGCTTAGGGCAGACTAGTTTCACGCTATGCCGACGCTTGCTGAACTCGCCCACGAACAGACTGAACTCGACGCCGATGCGGTGAACCATTTGGTGGCATTGGTGTCTGAGTGGGGGATGCTTGCCGACTTCTGCTTTGCAGACATGTTGCTGTATCTACCAATGAGTGATGACACGTGGTTGATTGCCGCTCAAGTTCGCGCTGCAACAGGTCAAACGCTGTATCACCAAGACTATGTAAATACGTGGGCAAGTGATTCTGAAAAAGTTCTGCTCAAGCGTTGCCTTGAGAGTGGTGAAATTTCGCAAGGCGAAATATTTGTGCAAGCAATTGGTGGCCCTGCAAACATGCTTACCATTCCTGTGCGTTACGACGGTAAAACCATTGCCGTGCTGTCGCGTGAATGGGTAACTGACAACGCCCGGCGTGCTGGTCAGCTCGAATCTACGTACGCAGAAATTTTCGCAAAACTTTCCGAAATGGTTGCCCAAGGCTTGTTTCCATTTGAAGGACGTATTGCAGACGCAAGCGTTGCTCCACGAGTTGGTGACGGCGCAATTGTTCTCGATGCTCAAACTCGTGTGCGGTACGCATCGCCAAACGCGGTGTCGGCATTGCATCGAGTTGGGGTAAGTACCAATGCAATTGGTCAAACACTGGCCGAGCTAGGTGTTGCGGAAAGCGCTGCGCGAAATGCTTACGAGCGCAAAGAGCCCGTAATTGAAGAAATTGAACAAACAGCTGAAGTCACATTGTTGACGCGCAGTATTCCATTGCTCTCCGCACATGGCGATAATGCGGAAGTAGTTGGTGGAGTGTTACTGCTTCGTGACGTTTCCGAACTGCGTCGTCGTGATCGTTTGCTGCTCACCAAAGATGCAACCATTCGCGAAATTCACCACCGCGTGAAAAATAACCTGCAGACCATTTCATCCTTGCTTCGTTTGCAAGCACGCCGATTGGAATCTGCCGAAGCGAAGGAAGCTGTTGCCGAGTCGGTGCGCCGTATTCGCACCATTGCATTGGTTCACGAAACGTTGTCGCGCGAACCCGGTGAAGACATTGCGTTCATCGAAATTGTTCGTCCGCTGCTTCGCCTTGTTGAGGAGGGTTTGCAGTCTGCAGATCGTCCAGTTCAATTCGCAGTGAAGGGCGACGGCGGTCGCATGCCTGCAACCGTTGCTACTCCGCTCTCGGTGGTCATTCTTGAACTGCTGCAGAACGCAGTGGACCACGGTTTTCCAGAGGGAAGCGCCGGTGGTTCTGTTGTGGTGACGCTGAGCCATGATGACGATGCGTTGTATGTGCGCGTTTTAAATAACGGCATTGGTCTGAGCCCAACATTTGATTTCTCTAGTGCAACTGGTCTTGGACTATCGATCGTGCGCACATTGGTGACTACCGAACTTGCAGGCACTATTGCCATGCGAGCAGGAACAAAAGCTGATGGAGATTCAGCGGGTATTGCGGGAATGACAGACGGTCAGGGGACCGTGGTCGACTTGCGAGTTCCGATTACGAACTAGTTATGCAGTCGCGCGAGCGGCGCGACGGGCAGCTGCCATTTTGCGGCGTATGTCGCGGCGTTCTTCTTCTGACGTTCCACCCCAGATGCCACAGTCCTGGTTGGTTTCGATTGCGAATTCGAGGCACTCAGTTTTTACGGTGCACTCTCCACATACGGACTTCGCGGCAGTGATTTGCTGAAGCGCTTGTCCGGTGCTTCCTACGGGAAAGAACAATTCTGGGTCGGTGTCTTTGCACAATGCTTCTTTGCGCCACGTGTAATCAGCGGATCCGAGGGCAAGGCTTGTTGCGAGAATTGACACGGTAGTCACCTTTGAAGTTCTTCTAGAGCCAGTAGGACGGTGTCACGATAGACACCGAGTAGGGCACTTTCAAGTGGAACAAGAAAATATTTTTATTTTTTTATTGTGACAATTTTGGCTGTACCCTTCGCCTGTGACCATTGCTCGTTGGGTGCCACATAATCGCAATAGTGCTCCAGTTCGGGCCCAGGTAATGGCCCATCGTGGAGCATCTGCGGTAGAACGCGAAAACACAACAGTGGCATTTACGCGTGCTCGCGAAATGAATAGCGATGGAGTCGAGCTTGATGTTCGCTTATGCGCATCTGGCGAAATGATCGTGCATCACAACCCAACACTTGCCAACGGAAAAGTATTGGGTTCCTTAAACATTGCGGACATTCCCGATTACATTCCAACACTTGCCGATGCGCTTGATGCTTGCGCTGGCATGTGGGTGAATATTGAAATTAAAAATGATCCGAGCGAACCCGACTTCGACCCAGAAGACAAGTTGGCAACGTTGGTTGTTGATTTCTTGCGTACGCGTGGCGCCCCGGATCAATGGCTGATCTCTTCCTTTAGGCGCCAAACCATTGATGCTGTTCATCGTTTGTGGCCCGAACTGCCAACCGCATGGTTGGACATGGTGGTTGCAGATGATGCCGCTGATGCACTGTCGAAAGACCTCGTGAACTCGGGGCATCAGGCGTATCACCCGAATGTAAAAACATTGACGCGTTCGGTGGTTGACACCATGCATCGCAATGGTGTTGCAGTGAACACGTGGACGTGCGATGACCCGGCGCGCATGGCCGAGTTGGTGTCGTGGGGGATTGACGGCATCTGCACCAATGTGCCCGATGTTGCGCTTGGCGTTATCGCCAACGCGAAATAAGTTTTAGAACTCGATTGTTGGTCGAACTAAACGAAGTGCTTCAGGGCAGTGTTTAATTTCGATAGACGTAGTGTCGCCCAGATAGTCGCCATCGAGTTGATAGGGGAATGGTGCAGGGAATTCGATTTTCACATTCTCAACGTCGGTAGCAATGTCGATTCCTGAAGAGGTTTCTAATCCACCGCGACGCAATGCGGAGTACAACGTTTTCAGCATGAGCGGTGTAGTCATTTTGCGGAAGGTTACGACAACAAGTTTTTTCTCCAGCGAAGCTGCAGACGACAAGTGAATAGGGTGCTTGCCCACAAATGTGTATGGGTTGGTATTCAGCACCACCGAAAAGAATCCGTTTGGAATTGCACGGCCGTCAATGTTCATGGTGAAGTGTGGGTACTTGCGGTCGTACGACTTAAACCATGAATACAGTGCCGAATAGGCAAACAGTGGCTGACCAACAACGCGCTTCAGCGATGAGCGACGTTCAACTTGCTCTACTACTGCTGCGTCGTAACCGATGCCGGCGTGGAAGGTGAAGTAACGACCGTTTGCTTGGCCGAGGCTGACGCGTTCAATTTCATTGCGGTCGATGCCGGCCATCAATTGTGTGAGCGCGACCATCGGGTCGTTGGCAATGCCGAGTGTGCGCACGAATACGTTTGTGGAACCGCCGGGCAACATGGCAAGCGCGGTGTCGCTACCGGCAAGGCCCGTTGCAATTTCGTTCAGCGTGCCATCGCCGCCGAAACCCACCACGGCATCCAGCCCACGGGATGCCGCGTCTTGAGCAAACCGAGTGGCGTGGCCGCGCTCGTTTGTTTCCACCACCTGCACGTCATGGTGCTTGGCAAGGTGCTCATGGACGAGCACGGTGTTGCGGGGTGTGACAGACGACGCGAACGAGTTGACAATGAGGAGAATTCGCACGGGGATTGAATTTTATCGGTAAATCAGTCCGTACTGGGTTGGGTAAATCCCGTACTCATCGGTAACAATAGAGGGCATGAACATCGTCGTCTGCGTCAAGCAAATCCCTGATCCAGCAACCCCAGGAGCCCTCGATGGCTCCACCAACGCGTTGAAGCGCGACGGAAAGCTCATCCTCGATGAGTCCGACGCATACGGCGTAGAGATGGCATTGCAACTCGCAGCCGCAAATGGTGGTGGCGATGTGAACATCGTGTCGATGGCACCAAATGGTGAAATGTCCGGCATGCGCACTGCACTTGCAATGGGCGCCGCAAAGGGAGTGCTCATCAGCGATCCAGCACTTGCAGGTTCCGATGCACTCACCACTGCAAAAGTTTTGGCTGCAGCAATTCAAAAAATGGGAAGCGCTGACTTGATCATCGCAGCAACCGAATCATCTGATGGTTACACCGGAACCGTGCCTGAACAAATGGCAGAAGTTCTTGGATTGCCTTCAGTGACATTTGCAAAGAAGCTCACCATTACTGGTTTGAGTTTGAAAGCAGATCGTCAGACCGAAGAGGGATACGACGAAGTGGAATGCCCACTTCCTGCAGTCATCAGCGTGACTGCCGGTGTTGTTGAGCCGCGTTACCCAAGCTTCAAAGGCATCATGGCTGCAAAGTCAAAGCCAATTGACACCTTCACTGCAGCAGACCTTGGCGTAACGCCAACTGGTTGGGCTGGTGCAGGACAAAAAGTTGTTGCGGTAACACAAGCAGAAGCACGTCAAGCCGGCGAAGTAATCGAAGACGACGGCAATGCATTTAACAAAATTGTTTCATTCCTTGAAAACCTGAAAGTGATCTGAGGTAGAACGTCATGGCAATCAACAGCATTTGGGTATTCGCGCAAACCGCAGGTGGGGCACCAACAACAGGAACTCTTGAACTCCTCACCAAGGCACGTTCACTTTCTTCAAACGTTTCAGCATTCATCGGCGGAGACGCATCAGCAGTTGCTGGCGCACTCGGTGAGTACGGCGCAACCAAGGTGTACGCAACCGGCGATCTCGCTGGCAAGTTGCCGGGACCAGCAGTGTCTGCAGCAATGAAGGCAGTTATCGACGGTGGAGATTCACCATCGGTCATCATGTTCCCGCAGAACTACGAAGGTCGCGACGTGATGGCACGTTTGTCGGTGAAGTTGAACCGCACGGTTCTCACCAACAACACCGACATCGCCGATTCGGCTGACGGTGTAGTTGCAACTACACCAATCTTTGGTGGTAACACGCTCGTCAACACTGCATTCACCGGCGAAGGCCCACACTTGGTGTCATTCCGTCCGAAGAGCTTTGCTGCAGAGTCAGCAAGCGGAGCAGCAGCAACCGTGGTTGCAGCATCGGTGCCAGACACCGGCGCAGCAGGTGCAGCACGGGTTACTGCAGTGCACGTTGAAGAAAGCACTGGACCAAAGTTGGACGAAGCAAACATTGTTGTTTCGGGCGGTCGTGGTCTAGGCGAAGCAGGCAGCTATTCACTTGTTGAAGACCTTGCCAAATTGTTGAAGGGTGCACCTGGTGCATCACGCGCAATTGTTGACGCCGGCTGGGTTCCGTATAGCTACCAAGTTGGTCAGACGGGCAAGGTTGTAAAACCAGCCGTCTACATTGCAGCCGGTATTTCGGGCGCAACTCAACACATGGTGGGCATGAAGGGCTCGAAGAACATCATCGCTATTAACAAAGACAAGGAAGCACCAATCTTTGGTGTTGCAGACCTTGGCATTGTGGGCGACGTTCACAAGGTGTTGCCACAGCTCATCGAGCTGCTTAAGTCACGCGGCTAATTCAGTTAAACCGCATCGTTCAGGCTTATTGCCCACGAACGATTGCGCTCAGTTTGATGTACGCAGAGTTGTACGTTCCAACCTGTAGCTGGTTCGTTCGCGTCCCACCAAAACCATTGCAGTGAATTCGCCGTAGTTTCACACGTATCAATGCTGAGTGGCCAGTGTGATGCCTGCCCTGTTAACGATGCAATGGTCCACCATGCTGCATCGCGACCCAACGCATTGCCACGCCGTCTTCCGTGTGCGCCACCGCTTGCGCCTGCCCAAGTAAGCCAGGCAAGTGCTTCGCCCGAAGTCAGCAACGACAGTCGGGCTTCGTGAATGCCGAGTGTGGCCAATGCGTCGAGCACCGAACCCTCAACGCAAGCAATGCGCAGTTCGCCATTGGACTGTGTGGTCCAGGCGTCAACCAGCTGATGTAAAGCGGTTGACACTTCGGGGTCTTCAACAACGTTTGCCGACGAAGCAGGAACAACTATTGCATTTCCCATTTCCGGAATTGCTGGAGTGGGAAACATAGCTTCGTTGTCGTGATATTCAGCAAGCGCGTAATGAGTTTCTATTGGCAACAATGCGCACGGCGACTCAAGTGCAGGGAAGAGCTCGCCGTCAACGCTCTGGCCGCGGATGCCACATTCATGTGCAATGTACGAAGAAGTAGGTGATGGCTGAAGAAACTCGCTGAGTTCTGACCATTGATGATTCTGCGCGATGACTTCAGTAAGTGGCCCCATGGTGAATCGGCCAGCTTTCTCGTCTACAACCTGTACAGCAATTTCTGCTGGCGCAAGTAGGGCAAGTCGGTATTCGGCAAGAGTTGATGCCGGCCACACCTGTTGACCATTTGCAACTGCTGCCTTGCACGCATTGCGTAAGCCAAATAGGTCGTGCCAACTACGAGTTTCGCAGTAATCGTCAATAAGTCGAACTAGACCATCGAGGTCTGCGCGATTGATGAGGTCGTACTGGGGTTCGCTCATACCAGAGGCCACGGGTAGCGCGAGCCGGTCTTGTCAATGGGGAAGGCGCCGCCTTCGCAGATCCATTGCGCGCGTTCTTGCAGCGCAAATATTTCGTCGCTGCTGAGCAGGGCCGACACCGTGAGGGGAACGGATTCAACAAGTGGCTCAACAACATCGCGTATTTCCTGAGGGAGTTCCTCGCCACCGAACTCCCATATGACCGTGCGCAATTTGAAGTCTGCCGCAAAGCACACGCCATGATCAATTGCCCACACGCGCTGCGCGGTATCGAGCAAACAATGCCCACCTTTGCGGTCGGTGTTGTTGGCAACAATGTCAAATGCGCACATTGCGCGCAAGCGGTCGTGCAATTCCGGGCGGTTTTCGTAGATGCTGAAGTAGTGCTCGTCAAGAACTGCGTCAACAAAATGTTGTACGGAGCCTTCACCAAATTGCCCGTCACGTAACACGGTTGGGGGAACGATGTTTAACGACATTGCTTCCGAAAGTTCGTATGCAGCCACTTCGCGTTTGTGCAAGCCGGGCTCGAAATCCCACAGTGGGCGTTCACCTTTTAGGGGTTTGTAGATGCCCTGGCAATGCAATTCGCCGTTGGTGATGTTCACTAAAAACGTGGCATTACTGCTGTAGGGCATGCGCGAAACAAGTTCCATCTCGCCCTGCTTCAACAATTGAACGAGATCGTTCTTGGGAATTAGTTCATGCGCGGACACATGTGCCCATCAATATTCATTGGGCGGCCACAGAAAATGCACGGTGGTCGCCCGGCTGCAACCACTTCGTCTGCGTGATCGCAAAATGCAACGGCTTGCCCACGGGTAATTTGCATGCGAATGCGAGTGACCTCGGCGTCCAAGATGGGTTCATCGTTTTCGTCAAACGGAACAAGTTCTTCAATTTGAATGACCATGCGGTCGTTGCGCGGGTCGTATGCAATGCCAACGGTGCCAATGGTGAAATTCACATCCATCGGGCTCGACAACTGCAACATCTCGTCCATTGGACGCTCGCGTACATCTGGTGCATCGGCAAGCAGTTGGCGAATGTATTGCGACAGTGCTGCAACTTGCTGCTTTTCGCATTTCATGGTGAAGTGGCTGCTGTCGGCGCGAACTTGAATAACGAAAGTTCGCTGACCGGGTTGTCCGAGAGCACCAGTAGTGAAGGCATCGGTCTCGTCGAATTCGTAAAAGTCACTCATGGCTAATTCGGTTCACGAAGGTCGCAGATCGGCAAGCGATCCACCTGTTGAGTTAACGGTAAGCACCACCGGTCCGCTTGGCGAATAGGCAACTGCGGAAACCGAGCATGTGCTGATGACAATGCGTTGGAAGAGATCGATGTGCGTACCCATGGCATGTGCCACTGCTGCCTTAATGGGGTCGGCATGCGAAACGCACACCACTATTCCGCCTGGGTGTTTTGCGCGAATGTCATCGAGTGCGCTCACCATGCGCTGCTGCATCTCGGTGAAGCTTTCGCCATGAGGAAAACGGAAGGTGCTTGGTGCCTTTTGCACGGTTGTCCACTCTGGCTTCTTCATGAGCGCAGTGAGTTGTGCGCCAGTCCAATCGCCAAAATCGCATTCGAGCAGGCCTTTATGAATGTTCACCTTCTGGCCAAGAATCTTGCCAATAGGCGCTGCAGTTTCGCGAGCGCGCTCAAGTGGTGATGCATACACAGCAGACACACCCTGTATTTCGGAAATGCGCTTGGCAACCGCCTCGGCCTCAGCCTTGCCGGAATCGGCGAGGTGCAGTCCTGCAGCTCTACCGGGAAGCACCTTGCCCGTAGTTGGTGTACGACCATGTCGAACCATCAAGATCAATGTCGGTGAGTTTTTCGTTGGTCGTGCCATGAGTTGGTTTCCAAACTATCGTGCCTTGCAGTGACGAAGCCATCTCAGACCACTCATGCACGGGCACTTCGCGTTTTGCAACAGGAAATTCACGACTGTGAACGGTGCCCGCGTTTGGTGAAATGGTGTCGACACGTGGCAGTTGAAAAACGTGCCGCGTACAAAAATGAAGAGTATTGGGGCAAGCCCGTTTCGGGTTTTGGCGACCCAGATGCACGAATTGTTGTGCTTGGACTTGCGCCTGGAGCACACGGTGCGAATCGCACTGGACGAGTATTCACGGGCGACCGCAGTGGCGAATGGCTGTTTCGGGCCATGCATAAAGCTGGGCTTGCAAATCAGAAGGCTTCCGAGAACAGAAACGATGGTTTGCAATTAACTGATGCATGGGTGACAGTTGCTGTTCGTTGCGCGCCACCGCAGAACAAGCCCACTCCTGCCGAGGAGAAAAGGTGTGCACCCTATTTGCAGCGTGAACTTGAGTTACTTGCTAACGCGAAAGTAATTGTGTGTCTAGGGTCAATCGCACTAAAAGCAGCATGTGATCAGTTGGGCGTGAAACCTCGACCAAAGTTTGGTCATGGTGTGGTGGTGAATGCTGGCAGGTACACGTTGGTGTGTAGCTTTCACCCAAGTCAGCAAAATACGTTCACAGGAAAACTCACTGAAAAAATGCTGAACGATGTCTTTGCGAAAGCGGTGCGCCTCGCAAAGACATAGTTAGTGAGCGGCTGGTGCCGAACCGTCTGCCTTTTTCTTCGGTGGCGGAACGCCAACGAGTGGGGCGGGGTGAGCATTTGCCGGCCAGCGCCTGCGACTTACAGTGCTGAGCAACTTCAACAACTTCATTGCAGTTGCATCCGTTTCTGCAGGACGAGCAATCACGCTGCCGTCCTTAATCATGCGGTTCATTACTTCTTCACCAAGTTCGGTGCGAACAACACACAATGTCCAGGCATTGTCTTCACCAATTCCACCAGTGGAAATGTCGGCGTGTTCTGCAGCGAAGTCTGGGCAGGTTTTGCAACCCTCGCGAGTCCACTGATGACATTCCTTCAAATCGATTTCGTGGAATGAGCCGTCCTTCATCCAAATTTGGAACGCGCCCTTGATGTTCATCTTGACCATCTCTTCTTTTTTCAGGCCGTACTTGGCCAAGAAGAGTTCTTCAAAAATTGCATCATCAAATGTTTTTGAGCAGAGCAAGCCAATGTTGAACAAGAACGGCTTGCTGACTTTGCCTATTTTTCGTTTCCACATAATTGGCGGAACTGATGACTGACAGCTCATGCCAACCAAGGCAAGGCGGCTAAGTCCTTCTTCCTGTGCCTGCTTGAGCGCGAGTGTGTTGGCTGAATAGGTGTATCGGCTTCCAGCTGCGCGAAGTACGTCGTCGGGATTGCGCGCAATGCCCGGTAGTGCTTTCCATGAAGTTCCGTCGCCTTCAAGAAAGCTGGTGAGAGCAGCATCGATGTAGTCATTGTTCATGAGCCAAATGAGCATGGCGCTCACAAAGCCGCCGTCTTGCCCTAGCTCGTGCACCTTGTCGTCTGCTGCACGAACCAATAACAGCTGTCGGTATTGACCATACATTTGGGTTTCTTCGCGAACCTTGCCAAACAATTGCATGTCGGCTTCTGGTTCCCACGAACGGAACCGTGGGCATGCGCGTGTGCAACTGGTGCAACCCTTTTCGCCATGCGTGCAGTTATCGATTCCGAGTTCTTCTTCAAGATGGAACGGCTTGTAGTTGCCCTCTTCGTGTTTGTAACCAATTACTTCGTGCGGACACGAAATAACACAGCCGGCACAACCTGTGCACAGACCTGTGTTAATGACTTCTTCGTATAACTCTTTCCATTGATTGGTCCAGCGCTCGGTTCCAGTTGGGGCAGTTTCAGTAACGGTCACGCAATGACTCTACTGAAGGGCGGAGATCACCCGTGAAACGGCGTCACTAGAGAGTTTCCGACCAAGACGGTCGGCGATTTCGAAGGTGTTCTTGGCAATTCCATTTTCGGTGGAGATGTTTGCATGGTGGATCACCACTTTGAGGTCGGCGAGTGTTGCCGTGACATCGCGAAGTAGTCCACTTCGGTCTGGACCTGTGATCGTAAGAACCGAGTGCCACGGGTGCGCGCTGTTGTCAATTGCGGCGTGCAACGCAAATGGAATACCAGAGACTTTTACTCGGCGTCCGCTGAGTGCTTTGATCACTGCCTTCGTCACGTCTGCTCGATTTGGCGCAGAAATAGATTGCACGGTGAAGATGTCGAGGACTGCTCCATCACCCCAGGTTGTGATATCTGCACCAAGCACGTTGAGGTTGAGCGATGAAAGCGCACTAGAGAGTCGGGCGAGAAGCGCTGTGCGGTCTCGGCAAGCAATGTTGATCATCCAGGTATCTGGCTTATCGGTGGCGTGTACAGCAACGCGAGCTTGGCCAGCACGGGGTGATGGTTCTACAAGTTCAGCATGTTGCACCATTTGTTCGGGCGAGTGAACTAGTGCGTACGACGCTGGAGCATGTGTAATTCGGGAGCGCACAGATGAATTTGAAGTAAGTGCAAGTGCGGCATTTACTTTGGTCTCAAGGAGTGAATTTGACGTTGAGTCAATGAGGTCGGGGTGTGCAAGGAATTCCTGAACTTCAGAAATCACTTCAACAAGCGCTAAATAACTGGTGTCATTGAAGTCGCTTCGTGCAGTGCACAACTGTCTGCACTGCTCGACAATTCTTGGAGTCTTTAAGTGGGTGGCAATTTGGCTGAGTAGTCGGCTGTTGATGTTGAGTGGCTCGGCGCTCACAATTGACCTCAAAAGCGAAGCACCATCAACGATCAATTCAATGTTGGACATCATGGTGAGGTCCAAACCAAGTCGACGAATTGCGGCGATGCCGTTTGCACCGGAAACTGAAATGTCGTGTGCGAAGGCACCAAGCACAAGTTCGTCGCCTTCAATGGAAGTTGACGATGCAGTTGTTGAAATGGCTTCTACGGTTGGAAAGTGCAACGCATGGGTGGGATCAAGTTCGGTCGAGTCACTTGCGCGCGACGACATGGCTTGTGCAAGTTCGGGTAATGCACGTTGTACTAAGCCGATGGTGTCGAGAAACCTCCACGAGCGTGCGTTTCCATACCGAAGAACATTGAGCAAACGAACAACTGCCTCGTTTTCCCAACTGAGTGTGGCATTTCGATGCATTGCAAACCAGTCAAGAAGCTGAGGGCTTGGTCGCGCGTCGGTCGCAAGCAATGCAGTGTCAAGGCCGATTTCAACGAGGAGACGTACAGGGGGAGTTCCGTGCAATTGGATAATTCCATTGGTGGTGTCGACCCAGCCAGTTGCCGGGCGCTCGTAATTCTCGGAATCTTCGACAACTACCGTTTCTTTACCTAGTCTCCAGCGAAGCAGCGGAGGCGCGAGCAATGTGGTGAGCAGAACCACAAACAAGATGGATCCGTACAACTCTTCGTTTAATGCTCCAACCTTCAATCCGATTGTTGCAAATATGAGTCCAACTTCACCTCGAGGCAACATACCGAAGCCAATGACAAGCTTGTCGCTCTTTGTTCCAAGCGCTCCAACTGCTGCAGCAACTTTGCCAATGATCGCAACTGCGGAAAGTGCAAGCGCAATTGCAAGTACTCGTGCATCGAACATCGCTTGTATGTCTGTAGTAATTCCGATGTACAAAAAGAAGACTGGAATGAATATTTGACCAAGTGATGCAACGTCGCGTTCAACTCGTTCATTTGCGCTAATTCTGCGAAGCGCGAGTCCTGCCACGAATGCTCCGATAATTGGTGCAAGGTGAGCCTTGTCTGCAAGTACTGAAAAAACAAGTGCAATGCCTATAGCGGTCACTGAAAGTGTCGCTGTGCTTCGACTCTGTTTGTTAATGAATGAGAAGATTCTTGGAAACGTCGTAAACCCAATTACGGAAGTGAGAATTAAAAATCCGACTGCTAATCCAATGGTGGTTGCAATGGTGCCGATTCCAACAGAACCTTGCTCCACAATTCGGGTGACAACCGTGAGAATGATGAGGCCAAGAACGTCATCGACAACTGCGGCACCCAATACGGTTCTCGCTTCAATGGTGGCAAGTGCTCGTAAGTCTCCAAATACGCGAGCGGTAATTCCAATGCTGGTAGCAGTTAACGCAGCTCCGATGAACAGTGATGTATTTGTCGACTCACCAATAAGCAGGCCGACACCAATTCCAAGTGCCATGGGTAAGACGACACCGATTGTTGCAACGGTCATGGACGCGCGACCGACACTTCGCAATTCGGCTACGTCGGTTTCGAGGCCAACCTGAATGAGAAGGAAGATCACGCCGAACTCTGCAAGAACGAACAACATGTCACTTGCGGAAACCAGGCCGAGGACCGATGGGCCAATCACGATTCCCGCGGCAATCTCGCCAATAACTGCCGGAACCCGAATTCGATCTGAAATTTCTGCGGCAATTTTGGCGACGAGCAAAATGATGGCTAGGTCGAGGAGCACCCGTCCAAGGTCAACTCCTTCTACAGCTGCCGAAACCATTGCCAACATGGGGGAAAGACTACGAGGCGTATGTAACGGCACTGTGAACGGGAAACAGCAATGTTGTTTCCCGACATGGACGCAAGAGGGCGCCAACGGGCAGAATAGGGAGATGTTGACCTACACCCCTGAAGCCGAAGCGTTCCGTGTTGAAGTAAAGGCCTGGCTCACCGAAAACCTGCCAAAGGGCTGGTTCGATGAAGGCTTTGAAATGTCAAACGATGAGCGCAAGAAGTTCAACCTTGAATGGCCGAGCAAGTTGTTTGCTGGTGGATGGATTTGTGCAACGTGGCCAAAGGAGTACGGCGGCAAAGGATTGAACACGCTGCAAGGTGTTGTGCTTGCAGAAGAGTTCGCAAACGCTAAGGCCCCGATGCGTGCAGACTTCTTCGGCGACACCCTTGTTGGCCCAACGTTGTTGCAATGGGGAACTGAAGAGCAGAAAAAAGAATTCTTGCCACAAATTTTGAGTGGCAAAATGCGCTGGTGCCAAGGTTTTAGCGAACCAAACAGCGGTAGCGACCTTGCAAGCTTGAAGACCACCGCAGTGCTCGATGGTGATGAGTGGGTAATCAATGGTCAGAAAGTGTGGACCACACAAGGTCACCATGCCGACTATTGCTTCTTACTTACACGCACCGATTCGGCTGCGCCGAAGCACGCAGGAATTTCGTACCTATTAGTACCAATGCGTCAACCTGGAGTTGAAGTTCGCGGAATTGTTCAGCCTGACGGAACGGCAGAGTTCTGCGAAGTGTTCTTCACCAACGCGCGCTGCCCGAAAGACAACGTTGTAGGCGGCATTAATAACGGATGGAAGGTTGCAAACTCCACACTTGCATTCGAACGCGGAATGAGTGCAACAACTGGATATCGCCGCTTTGAAGAGGAATACCGAATCATGTTGGCCGCTGCACGAGAAAACGGAGCAATCAAAGAAGACTCCATTCGTCAGCGCCTCATGAAGTACTACACGAAGTATCAGATTCTTCGTTACAACGGACTTCGTTCACTTGGTGCAACGCTTGAAGGCAAAAAGGACATGGGTGTTATTGCACTCGGTGCAACGAACAAGATGTATTGGACAGAAATGCACAAAGAGGCAATGGAGCTTGCACTCGATATTTTTGGCGCGCATTCAATGCTGATTGATAATGGTCCGAAAGACACTGGTTGGCCAGGTGCACAACGCGACAAGCGTCGTGAGGGCTACCCAGTTAGCCCAATGATGTCGGCATTCTTTTTCTCACGTTCCGAAACCATTTGGGGCGGAACAAGCCAGATTCAACGAAACATTGTTGGTGAACGAGTACTCGGATTGCCAAAAGAGCCAAAGGGCGCGGACGAAAAGTA
>JALQUZ010000049.1 GCA_023263695.1 Ilumatobacteraceae bacterium | reverse complement strand
GTCAAGCACTATTAAATGGCGCGCATTCCGAAGGGTCGAAAAACGTGAAAAAGTCTCTGCGATGTCTTTTCGGTAAGACCGTTCAGTAACTCCATTGTTGGTCTTATAGGAGTTAACTACTAAATCGAAATTACCACCTGGAAATGAATTGTCCTTGATTCGTGAATAATTCTTATCCCTACATATCATGACGCAGGTCGTTAATTGAAAACCATACTTCTTGGCATAATCCACAAATAAAGGAATGATCTGATAAGTATGTGAATCTCCGAAGAGTAATATTTTGGTACTAGATGAGTCTGGACCGACTACACACAATTCATTCCAGAAATCGCAGTCGTGTAATACCGTGCTTGGAAAGACGTTTCCATAGTCTTCGCGCGCGCTCAACGCTGTAACTTCAAGACCCCAAAGCGCCGTCACTGGAACAACGACTAATGCAATTCCAAGAATCAATTTCTGTTTGATTTGAAGTTTTCTTGCTTTGCGAAACGGAATCTCCACAAATCGATATGAAAACAATGCGGGAACAAATGACAGAATGACTAATGCACTTTTGCCTTTTGCGTTAGCGGGATGAAATATATCCTCGACAATTGCAACAGCTATCCAGTGCCACAAATAAATTGAATACGAACAATTTCCAATTGCTTGAAATAACCGATTTCCGAATATGGATTGCGAACTCAATACCGACCGTGGCAGCGAGTAAATAAAGAATGCAGTCGCAATTGCTGTAGCTGAGCTAACAACAAATTGGGACCACCCAAAAACTGGGTGGGCGAAGAGCACCAAAACAAGAGTTCCTATTGACAGAGAAGCCATCATGGAGAACTTTTTGCGCAATTGAACGTCACCGATTAACTCGCGCTGGGTTACTACAACTGCAACAAGTAAACCTAGAAAGAACTCCCAAGCTCTTGTCAAGGTTGAATAGAAAACAAAAACCGACCTGAACTCAGAAGAAAACCAGCCGAGATAGCCGTTATACATAGCAAGAGCGCAAACCAATGAGGAGATTCCCAGTACTGCAAATCCTGTCTTCCATACCAGAATTCGGTCACCAAAAACCTTCTTGCGACCCAATAAAGCCAGCACTGCAATAAATACCGGCAATGTCAAATAAAACTGCTCTTCTAACCCAAGTGACCATGTGTGCAAGAAGAAAGTTGAGTTTGCATCTTGCAAGAAATAGTCCATCTTGTGGAACATAAAGAAAAAATTTCCATAGCTAAACAATGCGGCTCGCGCCTGCTGAATGAAAAAGTCTTGCGAACGATCAAAGGCAAGCACTACATATGCGTACACGGAGGCACCTACGACCATGAATGCAAGCGGTGGGTAAATGCGGAAGAACCTGCGCTCAAAAAATCTGCGGAGCGAAACCTTTCCCGTGGAGGTCTGCTCGTTAACCATGGTCAGACCGATAACAAAACCTGACACCACGAAGAACATGTCAACGCCTACAAAGCCACCGCTGAACATCCCAATACCCAAATGGCTGAGCACCACCAACGTGACTGCGACTGCGCGGAGGAATTGTATTTCCTTACGGATGCGATGCCCTGAAGTCACCACTTCATCGTAGTTGAGCGTTTAGTTACGCAACGCGCGGCTGAACAGCCGGCACATGTACATCTACTTCTTGCGTTGCGACGTATCCATGAATGGAAAGTATGGACCACAACGCAGTTCGTACATGGTCTGAATCTGGTGCATTGAGCTGATTGACCACCACCACGCCTTCGATCATGTCGCCAAGAATGGCAACGAACGGACGATCGCGAAGCGCAACTGCAACCACTCCACCGCCCTCGCGACGGCGTACCGTGCGGTTCACACCAATAACCCGAGGAGGGCTGCGAAAGCTTGGCGCAAGCAAACCAAAACGCTGCGTTTCTCCAGCAATTAAGCGTGCAACAGCCGCAAATTGCATGGTGGTCGAGGTGCTCATGGCCACAGCATGACACACCCATGTGACAGAGTGACCGTAATGTCTGAAACCGAACTCAATGCAATGCAACTGGCTGTTCTTGAATCATTAGGCAAAGAACCCGACTGGGTTCCCATACCTCGTGAAATTATCGAAGGCATCCGAACGCAACTGCACGATGGACTTGCCGACATTGCGCCTCGACTTACACCAGAAAACGCACTTTGGGTCAGTAAACACAAGCTCACCACTGTGCACGGATGCGAAGCACACCACCTTGCTGGTCTCACCGGTTTCGAATGGACACTAGGAAATGTAAAAGGCACTGTGTTGCATAAAGCAGTCGAGCTTGGTCTCAATTGGCGCGGAGTCATCGTTCCTGCCGATGTCGTAGACGAAGCACTTGCTCAACTCGCCGATGACGAACGCCAAAGCGCAGGGCCATTCATCGACAACTTGCCTGCAGGTGACCGCGCGCAGTTGCGTAGCTCTGCAATCGATTTATACACCAAATTCGACGAGTGCTTTCCCCCACTAAAAGCTGCGTGGCGTCCAGTGCTCGAAAGTTCTGCACGTTATGAAATGTTTGAACAACGCATCAATCTCAGTACTCGCGCAGATCTCACGCTTGGCGCTGTTGGTTCCAAAGTCATCATCGATTTAAAGTCCGGACGTGTACAGCCCAACCATCGTGAAGAGCTTCGCTTTTATGCCTTAGTCGAAGCCATGCGCACCGGGGCTGCGCCACGACGTTTAGCCAGCTATTCGCTTGTTACCGCACGTGCCGACGTGGAAGATGTAACCGAAGGAGTGTTGCAAGCTGCCGTCCGCAAAACCGTTGACGGAATTCGCAAAATGGTTGAGCTCCAACGCGATGGACGCGAGCCAGTTATTCGAAGCGGGTTTTTCTGTTCGTGGTGCCCACTCCTCGAATCATGCACCGAAGGAACAAAATTTATTGCCCGTCGCGACGACCCCGACGCAACAGACGACTTTTAGATATCGCTCATTAATGCAATGGGTACACCAAGCCCCACTGCGCCACGAAATGTGGCAATCAATCTATTTTTTTGCACTGCTGGTTTCGGAGGGCTTAAAACATCGGGGCCAAGATACGCAGCAACTTCATTCACATCTTTCACGTTCAGCACGAACCCCCACAATGACGCGTTACCTGCAGGCATTGAAGGCGCCGAAACAATTTCAATGATCACATCACCCAGTCGGTGAAAACCCTGGCGCACACTATTTCCCGCATCGCGAATACGTTTTAACTCTGCACCAGTCGCCTGATATAACGCGTGTGACGTGCGTTCTAGGTTGGGTGTGTTCACCACAACGTGATCAATACCCAGCGGCGTCAGCACAAAACCATTCACTTCGTTTTGTTCGTGCCGACTTTTACTAGTAAATCCCGATGTAGAAATTCCATCGATGGAAACAATTGTGGAGTCGATATTGCTCAACACCCAGGAATGCATTCCGGGTGGCAACGATTCGTCAATGCGGAGCGCAATCTCGCCGATGAAAAATACACCATCGTGAGAAAAGTTGATTCCTACCAGCGCCCAGTTGGCGCGGGAACCACCGATGACCAATTCACAAATTCGTGCCACACTCATTTCAGGCACGCCAGTGCTATTGCTTAGCCACGCCCCATGTTTGGACGCTTACCGTGGTTGGCCTTCGAGCGACGCATCTTGGCTTTTTTCTTCTTGGTCTTCTTCGACATAGTCCCGCCATGCTAACGGGCAATCTTGGCAATTCCGATGGCTACGCCCGACGCCAGCGAGCCCTTCCGCCCGAATATGGCACACCTGCAGCATCAGTTTTAGAGCACACATAGGTGGTTGGAGAAGTGCTTCCGCTCAATGTGTAATAGCCAATTGCACCTTCAGGCGAACAGTACGAACCCGGGTTGATTTGCGCAACGGTGCCTGCCGTTGCGGTATTTGGTGTCACCGTTGACATGCTTGTTGACGAGGGTGGATTCGTGACCACCGTCGTCCCACCCGAGATATTTGGCAGGTTGGGAATTGGCGCAATGTTCAACGAACTACATGACGATTGCAACAAGTTCTTGATGCGCCCGTACTCACTCGAATCCATCGAGAGATTCCAACGAACTTTTACCGCAATCCAATTGCCGAGATACGTGCATGTATATGACTGCAGCGGCGGTAACCAGTTGGAAGGGTCTTTGTCGCTCTTCGATTGATTCACCGAATCGGTCACCGCCAACAATGTTCGGCTATCCGATGTGTCGTTTGCATAGGCCTTTCGTTGCGCAGCACTCCAAGCCCAAGCGCCAGAATCCCACGCTTCTTTCAGTGCTACTACGTGATCGATATCGAGATTTGATGGATTACTCCACCGCGCGCCGTCATAAGGCGAAACCCAATCCCCTGCAATCACATTGCAATTCACCGGGTCAACCTGTGGTAACGAAATGCTGTCTCGCTTCAAAACCTGATCGCGAGAATCACATCCGTCGCCATCGATGTCACGCCAATGCTCAAATAATGCGCGGTTGTAACCAACTTGATATTCATTTTCAACGCGCACAAGCTGCAACAAGGCAAGCGCGCTACCAACAACGATTGGTTTTCCCGTTGTCGTAGTCACATAGTTTCCTGCAGACGATGGAACCGAGGTTGAAGAAATTGCAGATGATTTGCAGCGTTGCATAAACGTTGTTTTCACAACGCTGAATTCGCGCTGATCCATCGCCAGTCCCCACTTCGTTTTCACTGCCACCCAATTTGCGAGATATGCACAAAGGGAATTATTCGTGTTTGGCATCCAACCGGCAGGGTCTTGATCGCCTCGCTGTTGCACACTTGTTGCGCGAACCATAGCCAACATGGTGAGATCAGCACGATCAGTCATAAAACTCTTTCGCTTTGCAGCATTCCAGGCCCATGCACCCGACTGCCAAGCTTCACGGGCGGTAACGATGTTTGCCACGCTCTGCACAGAAACGGACTGGCTCACCGAGCTGGTAAAGAGTGATTGCCTAAAACCCGTTGATCGCTCAGGTGCAACTTTTATGGCTGCTAATTGAGCAAGGGTCATTTCATCATTAGTACGAGGTTGCGCAACAGCAACAGTAGAAACACTGATCGCAACTACGACAAAAGCGCCATGAACAGAAAGGAGGCACTTCATGATTTCACCTTACTTACGGAGCAATCAGCGGTGCATCCATTTCAATAAATATGCATTCACCTGGGCACACTTCTGCCGCCTTCACCACCTCAACGTGATTTTTTTCGTCAACTATCGCAAGACTTCCTGAACTACCCGGATCATTTAATGTCACGCCGTCTTGGGCGACATACGCAATTCCATCTTCAAGTTGTACGAAAACGTCAGGGCAATGATCTACGCACAGGCCATCACCCGTACACAAGTCTTGATCGATCCACACGCGCACGCTTGCACGCTAACGAATAAGCGCGCCAACCAAGAGAGCGAGCATCAACAAATTTCGCACAATATTGTTCCAACCAATTGGCTTTGTTGAGCGAAAACTTAAACATGCGCACGGCGGCCTGTCTCCAGCCACCAATCGACGAGTAAGCAACACCGTGAAACTTGACAGTGCCACTATTGAGGCCACTAACACAGCATTTACAGCAACTCCAGCAATGAGTAGCGAGCCCAACACCAATTCAATATAGGGAACCGTTGGAATTGCAAACGAAGGAGCGCCGAGCCGTTTTGCTTGTGCTGGCCATAGTTCGCGCGCAATAAATTTTTGCACTCCTGCAAAAATAAAGATCACTCCAACGAGTGCAGCCATCCACCAATTCAACGAAAACATCGGCTCGTTCATTGTTGTGGAGTTACGCCAGTTACTTTGCCTCGATAGAACACCATTGCTTCGCCAACAGATTCACTGACGGCAAGATGTTGTACTCGTCCAAGTACAAAACTGTGATCGCCTGCCGGAGTCACTGATTCAATGCCGCAATCAATTACTGCAAGCGCGCCAGCAAGGACCGGCATTCCACTTGGCGATTTTGTCCAATCCAGGCCATCAAAACGAGCAGACATTCCACCTTCGGGTTCGCGAGCGAATCGCCAACACAATTCGTCTTGATCGCTCGTCAGCACATTGGCGCAGAAGCCCTTGCCTTCGGCAATGTGGGACCAGCTGCGCGAGGCATTGCCTGGGAAAAAGCCAACCAACGGTGGATCTAAGGAAACCGAAACAAAACTGCCAATGGTGATTCCAGATGGCGCGCCAGTTGCATCAACTCCGGTAACGACAACAACTCCAGTTGGCACATGACCAAGTACCTGCCGAAACCGAGCACTGTCAAAGTTGGCTTCCATCACGGCAATGTTACCCAAGTATGGTTTGGGCATGACCGCTCAGCACAACATCGAGACGCGCGAAGTTTCTGCAAACAACATGTCGTTCACCTACTTCGAATGTGGAACTGGACCACTTGCGTTGTGTCTGCATGGTTTTCCTGATTCTGCGCACACATGGCGCCACTTACTTCCCGAACTCGCTGCTGCTGGGTATCGCGCGGTCGCTCCATTTATGCGTGGCTATTCCCCTACTTCCATTCCTGAAAACGGTGCATACCAAACTGCTGCACTTGCAACTGACGCAAATGCATTGCACGACGTGCTTGGTGGCAATTCAGATGCCGTCATCATTGGTCACGATTGGGGTGCACCAGCAACCTATGGTGCAGCAATTCTTGAACCTGCACGTTGGAAAACTGTTGTCGGAATGTCGGTGCCACCATGGGGTGCAATGGGAAACGCGTTCATCTCCAATCTCGATCAAGTTCAGCGCAGTTGGTACATGTTCTTTTTTCAACATGGATTATCCGATTTTGTAGTTGGCGCAAACAATCTTGCGTTCATAGACATGCTGTGGAGTCAATGGTCTCCTGGGTTTTTAGCTTCGCAAGATATTGCGAATGCAAAAGCAACCATCGCCACACCCGAACATCTTGCAGCTGCCCTTGGTTATTACCGCGCAACACTTGGCGCAGGGTTTAGAGATCCTGCACTGAATGACGCCCAGTCACTGGTTCAAGGTGAAACCCCGCCACAGCCGGTTTTGTATCTGCACGGAGCAAACGACGGCTGTATTGGAACTGAAGTTGCACGCGATGCCGCAACACGAGCGCCATCAAATGCACGCGTAGAAATTATTGACGACGCTGGTCACTTCATGCAATTAGAACAGCCAATACAAGTGAACGAGCTCATCGTGAATTGGATAACGACCAACGCTTCATAGCGGCAACTGCAACATTCCATTTTTGTCAACGATTAAACGATCTGCGAGTAGAGATTCGATAATCATTTCTGCACGATCAGTTTGATTCTCCAGAGCCATGACGTGCAAAGCGTTGGTCCGCATTACCCCTCCAGCAACGAGCGCTTTCATGAGTTTGCCCCGAGCCTGGCGATTCGAACCTTCAAACCGAGCTTGCGGTTTGCTTGTTCCAGCAGATGCCGGTGCCGGGTCTTCACCTCCATGAATGTGCCAAGAACACGAGGCCGCGATTGGGCATTGTGCACATTTTGGAGAACGCGCCGCACAACAGGTAGCACCAAAATCCATGAGCACTTGATTCCATTCCCAGGACAACCCCATGGGTACTAGTGAGTCTGCGATTGTCTGCGTTTCACGTTTGCCGAGTGGCGTATTCATCACGCGCGCGAACACGCGAGTGATGTTTGTGTCAACAACACCAACATCAACATGATCCGCGAATGCCAGCACTGCGCGGGCCGTGTACTCACCGATTCCCGGAAGCGCAAGAAGTTCATCTAACGATGCGGGAACCTGCGCGTCGTGACTACGCACCATCAACTTTGTGGCTTCATGCAAATTTCGGCATCGACGCGGATACCCAAGGCCCTGCCAAATAGTGAGTAAATCAGACAGCGATGCATCTGCACATTCACGTGGAGTTGGAAAGGCCTGAATAAAGGCTTGAAACTTCGGCACAACACGATCTATTTGGGTTTGTTGCGACATCACTTCACTGACCAACACGTGCCACCTGTTTCTCGTGGCGCGCCACGGAAAATCTCGCAGTTGTGGCAATCCCCACTGCAATAGTGGGTCAACGATGACGCTTAACTCGTCCAGACGTCTTGACCGTCGTATGGACGCGCGCGCTTTGGCATAAATTCGCGCTTCCACACCATTACTCGCCTGCGGAAATAGCAGACCTCTTTGCCATCCTGGTTGAAACCTTTTGTCTCCACCGTTACGACACCGCGATCATTTTTCGATTTTGATTCCTGAACCTCGAGCACTCGCGTTTCGGCGTGAATGGTGTCGCCATGAAAGGTTGGAAATTTATGCTGCAGAGTTTCTACTTCAAGGTTGGCAATGGCCGCTCCACTTACATCGGGAACGCTCATTCCGAGCACCAGCGAATACACCAGGTTGCCAACCACCACATTTCGGCCTTGCACACTTTGCGATGCAAACCAATCGTTGGTGTGAAGAGGATGATGGTTCATGGTGATCATGCAAAACAAGTGATCATCTGCTTCAGTAATAGTTTTTCCTGGCCAGTGGCGATACACATCGCCAACTGTGAAATCTTCTAATGCTCTTCCGAATGGACGTTCATGAACTGTCATAACAACAAACTACTCCTCATCCTCATCGTCAAGTAAAAACCTGTTCTTAATTTGAGGCAACGGAAATTGGCCGGTGCGGTCACGCGGCGCATATTGCTCAAGAAATTCGTACTTCGTTGTTGGGTGTTCAGATGCAAGCTTCGTGACCTTACGCAATGAGCCCAGTTTCTCCTTCCGCTCTATCGCAAATGGACCAACACGCAGAGATAAATACGTGAATCCGCCAACAAGTATTGGCAGCCAGTACTGAGCGATGCGATAAGACAACACACCAACGGTGGCAACGTTTCGAGTGAGCCCAAAACCAACAAGTGTCGGAATATAAATACCTTCCACGATGCCCAGTCCACCCGGTGTAATTGGTACCACCGACAAAATATTGGCAAGCCCAAACGAAACGATGAGTGCGTCTGGTGCAACATCCCCGCCGAATGCTCGAATGAACACCCATAACGCGAGCATGTCAAGCAACCAATTCACGAGCGCCCACCCCAATACACGTGTCAACAACTTTGGTTCGGATGCAAGGCCTTGCAGTCGATTGCCTAGATGCTCCAACACTTCGGCAGCATGATCTTCGTTCAACCGAAGTTTGCGTGCACAGAAGCGAATGAACCGTTCTGCTCTTCCCTGTCCGTCAATTAATCCAAAAATCAAAGCGGCAGCAATCAACATCAAAATGATTCCGATAATTGCTGCAGTTCCGTATGCAGCGTTTACTCCACGGCCAGCCGAAACAATGAGTCCAACCCACAAAATCACATTGAGCATGACTGCAGACCCAAGCCCAGCAGTTGCTAACGCGAATCCGGCATCTGGCCCTGCAACACCAGAAAGTGTGAGCATGCGATAACCAAGCGCGGTGCTTGCAGCACTTCCACCAGGAAGTATGTTGCCCACCGACTTTGTACTCAGCTGAATTCGAAACAATCGGAGTACCGAAATTTCATTGCCGTGTTCGGCAAGCGCAGCTTTTGTCAGCAGCGAATAACTAAACAGTGCCGCAAACTCAAGACCAAGTCCAAGTACGAGCAACAAGGGCTGAATTTGCGTGAGATCAGATACTGCTTTTCGAAATCCAGGGATGAGCGGAAGGACGAAGAAATACATAATCGCCGCAAACAGCACCCACTTGGCTGTCGTGAAAGCAGATTTCAACCCACTCAGCCTTGACATGCCCTAAATCGTAGGTGACAACACTGTGCAGGGTTAGGCCCTGTAACCCAGTACTCACTAGCGTTTACCGAATGGCAACAACTAAATCGTCTCCTACCCCCGACCTCACACGTGCTGCCGAGTCCACAGAATTAGCCCGTCTTGTCGTCGAAAAGGGTGTGCGCACGCTTGCTTCGCAAGGCGGACCAGACGTTCACCAGGTGCTTGCATACGACCTTGCGCACTCGGCAGCAGCGGTGGAAACTGCACGTTCCCTCATTGAATACGGCGGCAAAGGAAATACGGAAGCACTGATTACGTGTGCATTCGTCGCCGACATGTTGCACGAAGTGAGCACTCGCCTTCTTGGTCGTGAAGACATGTGGGGAGTTGAGAAGAATCCACTTGCATCTGCGCACAGCTTCATGACCACATTCCGTGAACCTGAGTTCTTGGCATCACTCGCTTGTATTGCCGGCCCTCGACACCTTGAAGATGAATTTGAAATGGTGCAAGACACGTTCCGCAGCTTTGCAACAAAAGTCATTGCGCCACATGCAGAACACGTACACCGTCACAACGCCGATGTTCCAGAAGAAATTATTTCTGGTCTTTCCGAGCTTGGCGCATTCGGACTTTCGGTTC